>USBM01000203.1 GCA_900552885.1 uncultured Clostridium sp.
TCGTAATGCGAATGTGCCTGCTGCAACATGACACCACCCTAAAGCCGGGTTCACAACCTAAAACATGCGCGTCCGTCCTCACTTACGCTGTGCAAGGGTGATAGCGTTTTCAGGAAAACGTTTCGTCTGTGTCAAAAACGTAAGATAATCTATCCAAATCGTGAAAAAATTCTGGAAAATTGCATATTTTTTCAATTGTGTGATAACGTTTTCACTCATGACAGTTTCTTCTTTGCAGGTCATGTGATAAAGTGCAGGACATAACAGGAACCAAGCTGTGGTTTCAGATAAAGGAGGGATGACAGCATGGGTGAGATAAAACAGATCCCCAAGAAGTACATCATTAATGTGGAACATTTGAATAAACAATTTATCGTAGACAAACAACCAATGGAAGTGTTAAGAAACATAACATTGCAGATTGAAAAAGGCGAGTTTGTCACGATCGTAGGGCATAGTGGGTGTGGTAAGAGTACCTTATTAAAGATCATGTGTGGTCTGGTTGGATACGAGGATGGAATCGTAGAACGAAATGGTCATGCCGTGGTCGGACCGGGTCCACGATGTGGAATGGTATTTCAGGATCACAGGCTGCTGCCGTGGTTAAAGATAAAAGATAACGTTGGATTTGGCTTAGGACATTTATCAAAGGAAGAGAGAGCAGAGCAGGTGCGAAAGCATATTGATATGGTTGGACTTCACGGATTTGAGAACAGTTATCCAAGTCAGTTATCTGGTGGAATGTCACAAAGGGCAGCGATTGCAAGAGGTCTTGCAAACAATCCGACAATCCTTTTGTTAGACGAACCATTTGGAGCATTGGATGCACTGACAAGAATTCAGATGCAAAAAGAGATCCTGAAGATTCAGCAGGAGCAGGGAACGACAATGGTTATGGTTACGCATGATATTGATGAGGCGATTGTACTTGGGAATCGGATTGTTGTAATGAGTGCCAGACCTGGCGAGATCAAGGAGATCATTTCAGTTAGTGAGGCGGCCAGGCGAAGGAACAGTGAGGATTTCAATTATGTAAAGAAAAAGATATACGGATATCTGTTTGAGGATTCAGAGGATGATTACGATGAACAATATCCGATTGAATATCAGATCTGACAGGAGGAAGGAGAGCATATGAATAGAGTTATTCGAAAAACAATATTGGCGTTAGTGATACCGGTTATTATCATAATGATATGGTTTTATACAACAACGTATATGGTAATTCCAAAAGGAATTCTTCCAACCATACCGGATGTAGGGCAGACGTTTTTGGAAATGTTAAAGAGTGGACAGTTAGAGAATGATATTGTGGTGAGTATATCAAGAGTTTTGAAAGGATATTGTATATCCGTTGTTTTGGGAGTGACACTCGGATCTCTGATTGGTATGTACCGATCGATAAAAGAATTGTTTGTTCCGGTTATTACGGTGATTCGACAGATACCAATGATTGCATGGATTCCATTGATTATTTTATGGTGTGGAATTGGTGAAACATCAAAAGTTGTCATTATTGTGTTAGTTGCATTCTTTCAGATACTTGTCAATACACAAAGTGGAATTGAGAGTACACCGAAGGGATACATAGAAGTTGCAAGACTTTATAAGCTTGGAAGATGGAAGACGTTTATTAAGGTATATCTGCCACATGCAATTCCACAAATTCTGGTTGGATTACGATTGGGATTAGGTGGATCGTGGATGGCGGTTGTGGCAGCAGAGTTAATTGCGGCGACAAGTGGCATAGGATACCGAATGAGTTCTGCACGAAGTAATATGCAATCCAACGTTGTGATCGTTTGTATGATCGTAGTCGGTCTGGTAGGCGTATTGATGGATCGAGGGATTGGAGTTCTGTTTACCGCATTAACACCTTGGATACGCATAGAGAATGAGAATAGAAAAGAGGGATGAAAGTGAAGGAAACTTTGACAGAGAGAAAGATAGCACAGGAGTTATATGAATATGCATTTACAATTGTGTGGGCGGATGCCATGACGAGTGGCAGCCGGGAGTTTTATACCACATTACGGCATAATCGGAGATTCATTGAAGCAGAAAGAAGAATGTACAAACCGAATCAGGATACATTATATTCGTTTCTTCCGATTCAATTAGAACATACACCGTATATTTTAGAGATTCCTCGCTTGGAAGATGATAAAAGATATCTGCTTGTTAATATATTGAACCTTAAGACAGAGATGGTGTTGACGAAGGGAACCAGGAATGAGAACAATGGAGCAGGTAAATATATTATTCTATATCGGGATGAGAAAGTACCGGAAGGCTATGAGGATTATATTCCGATCCGAAGTGAGGACTCGAGAAATTATTTCATCATTCGATTAGAATCGTATGGAGAAAATGACTATGGTAAAGCAAATGCGATACAGGATCAATTTGTGATGCGGGCATTGTACCCAGAACGTATCGTGGAGAGGGAGTCATTGCCGGATGGATATAACGGACAATCTTATTTTATGACACAGATGAAACCGGCGGAATTTATCCGTCGTTTGCAGGGAACGATTGCGGATACACGGCATGATGAGACAATGCTTACTTATATGAGGCAATTAAAGTTATTAGATCCGGCATTTTCTTATGAAGAATTACCGGAACATTTGCAAAAGGAGATTGCATCCGGTTTTGAAGACGGATTGCAGGCAATATTGCAGTATTCCGGAACGGAAGGGTATGAATCAAATGGCTGGCATGCATATATAGATTCTGTAGGTGAGTATGGAAGGAAATACCGATATCGGGCACATATTAATTATTTTGCAGTTATGCCGAATTTGTATACCGATACGATCTATCCGAATTTAGAAACGGATTCAGATGGAAATGCATTAGATAGCCATAAGACATATCATCTGCATTTTAAAAAGGGTGGACTGCCGCAGGCAAAATATTTCTGGTCGATCATTTTATATGGAAAGCCAAGTGAGCAGTTAGTGATCAATCCATATAAAAAGTATCTGATCAACAGTCATGGAATTGATGATTTTTATTTTAATGAAGATGGATCGTTGGATGTTGTGATCGGACCGGATAAGCCGCAGGAGGAACGTTATTTTGCAAATTGGATTCCTTCTCCGGTGGAAGAAGACTCCTTTACGTTGTTGATGCGGATATACGGACCGTCCAAAGAATTATTAGAAAAGAAATGGGAATTTCCAACGATATTGCCGGTGGAATAAAAGAAAAGGAGTGAATGAAAATGAGAGTGAATAAGAAAAAAATATTAGGTATAGTATTATTATCAGTAATTGTGGCAACAGGAATAGCAGGGTGCGGTAAAACGGATACTAAGTCATCCGGTGCAACAGAGGAAACAAGTGAAACGGTAAGTGAACAGCAGGAAAAGGTTATCCGAATAGGGGGACCGGGTTCTGAGGATTCCGCTTTGAATATGGAATTAATGAATGTAGCATATCGGAAAGGATATTTGAAAGAGGAATTGAAAAAAGCCGGGTATCAGCTTGAGTTTACATTTTTTGCAGGAGGAGGTCCTTCCTTAAATGAAGCCTTGGTGGCAAATGAATTAGATGTTGTGACATGCGGAGATCTTCCTGCATTTGTAGGGAAGAGTAATGGAGTGGATACAACCTTGATAGCTTCTGTAAATGCGAATTTGCAGTACGGAATTGTGGTGGCAGATGATAAGATTCAGGATGCCAAAGATTTAGAGGGGAAGAATGTAATTGTGCCGGAGGGAACGTCAATCCAATATTTTTGGGAAACCTATGCAGCAGAAAAGGGGATTGATACAAAAAAAGTCAATATTATTAATGCGGTGGAAGATGCAGCATCGTTATTGATGACAGGGGATGCGGATGCAGTTGTTTCAACAGCATATGGAATTCAATCCTATGTTTACATGGGTGTTGGACGGATCTTAGATACAGGTGCAGGCTTGGAAAATGCACATTCTACTTATGTTACAGTTGCAAAGAGTTCTTATCTGAAAGAGAATCCGGATGCAGCCGTTGCAATCAACAAAGCATTGATTGATGCATATCAGGCAGTTACAAAGGATGCTAATGTTTTGTATGAATCAAGCGCAGGTGATAATCTTCCGGCAACGGAATGGGAAAAGGTGTATGCATATGATACTTCATTTTCTTATCTGAATCCAGAGATTACAAGTTCTGAAAAGGATTATTGGGAAACATTTAATCAATGGTTGTATGAACACAAATTAATTAAGGAAAATATTGATTTAGATTCTTTTATTGATACGTCTTATTATGAAAAGGCAATTGCAGAATAAGGAAGAATGAAAATGAGAAGAGATAAAGTTGAAAAATTATATCAGGCATATATTTATGCAATTCCA
>USBM01000204.1 GCA_900552885.1 uncultured Clostridium sp.
ACGCGATAGAAATCCGCGCCGGTGATGTCCATCTTGTTGACGTATGCCATTCTCGGCACATGATACTTATCCGCCTGCAAAAGTGCTTTTTCCATATACAATGGTCCGTCTATACTTCTAGCAATATCCAGTGCCATCTGCACCTTTACACGAATTCCCTGTGCCATCTGATGCAGCTCCTCAAAATACTGTTTTACAAACGGAACCTTTACAAATTCCTCTTCTGATTCAATATGCAGACTTTCCTTTGCGTAAGCGATCCACTGTTCCGGTCGCGGATAACTGGAACATACCGTATAGATCTTAAGAATATATTCCATGATCCGGTCATCTGTCTTATCCGCAGAAAAGGCTTCAGAACATTCCACAAAATCCGGATTCTCATAACAGGTTTCCACCACCTGTTCCAATGTTTCATCCTGTAATAACAGAATCTCTCCCGGCTCGCCAATACGGATTGTCGGATCAATTCCCAATACATGAAAATTCTCTTTTACAACCTGATAGCAAAAACTATCTATGGTTAAAATGTTCGCCTGACTGATATAATTTAACTGTTTCATGTAGTGTTCATTCTCCGGCTCTTTCTGCAGCATATCCTCTAATGCCTTTGCAATCTTATCCTTCATCTGAGCTGCAGCCGCCTTCGTAAAGGTAACAACTAACAATTCGTCAATATCCATTGGATGTGCCGTGTCTGCAATCATCTCAATGATCCGTTCCACAAGTACCGCAGTCTTACCGGAACCCGCAGCCGCAGACACCAGCAGATTACAGTCTCTTGCATCAATGATCTTTCTCTGATCCTTCGTCCATTGCATGTTCTTTTACCTCCTCTCCTTCTAAGATAAATTGTTTTGCTTCATTCCGGTCAATTTGCGGTGCAATGCGGTATGCATTTCCACCAAGTCCCGGTTCAAACCGGCATATATTTTTATAATCGCAATAATTACACGGAGAACTCAATTCTCCTTTTTCCGGATTCATCGCAATCTCTCCCTGTATAATCTGCTCCCCGATCTCCATCATCTTATTCCGTATGAAGGAAGATATCTTCTTTAATTCCTCTGTCGATACCAAAGCCGTATTCCTTGAATCAAAATCCCCGTCTTTCTTATATCTGACCGGAGTGACCGAACCGGTTCTTGCGTCCATTAAGTCTAAGCATGTGTCATCTTCATTTACCAATCCGGTAAGGCGGTTGCTCTCCATGCGTTTCTGCTCTAGTTTCGTCTCGTCCATCTCCTCGATGATCGGATCGTATATATGATAGTAATACATACCGGTCGGTATGATCTTCTTATCCGGGTATTTTCGTTGCAGAAACTCTAACATAACACTCATGTAAACCGTAAGCTGCAACTGCTTTCCTTCATACATCTTGACATAGTCAATATCTTTTGCCCCTGATTTGTAATCAATTACCTTTACATATACGGCATCTTCCGTCTCTGTAATATCTACCCGGTCTATAAAACCTTTCAATTCCATCTGCACATTATCTGGCAATAACATCGTTGTATACTGTATCTTATCCGCCGGAGAAAATTCTTTTTCAAAATAAGCAGGCTGCATTTTTCCTTCCGTTAAATGCCGGCACAAATGCCCTACACTACGTTTTGCAATCCGAATCAATACTTCTAACTGATGCCGGTTACGAAAACTGCTGTCGAATATCGTATCATTTTCCTCTTTCGCCGCATTTCGCACCAACGTCTCTACGATTGTGTTACGTTCTTCTTCCGTAATTTGACCAAGGTTAATTTTCCCTTTCTGTACCATCTGAAAGAAATCCTCCATCACTGCATGAAGAATCGTTCCAATATTATTGGACTCCATCTGATACTCTTCCCGCTTTGCAATCCGGATCCCGTACTGTAAGAAAAACTGATAAGCGCATCCGGCATATGTCTCCAAACGGGACACACTATGCACCATATGTGTTCCATATAACTGCCTTGCAATGGAACGGTCAAGTACGGACTCTCTGTTCTCATAGAGATAACCTTCTATCATCCGTTTTGTCATTTGTTCCTGTGTGCTTAACATCATCCGGTACACGGATGCATCGGTTCTGTCCTCTTGTTCTAACTGTCCTGCAAAGACCTTGGTCATTTCTTCTTTCGTAGAAGGCAGCATATTTTTCAGCCAATCTTTTGCAGATTCCACAATTATATCCGGATACATCTGAAGGATTCTTTTCATAAAATAAGACGGGCGTAACTCCGCCCCCTTCGCATCCGTCTTGCGATAACATAAGATCAATTGTTCACCCGCCTGTGTTAACTGCAGATAAATATAGAACTGTTTTACAAATATATCTTTTTTGCTGTCCGGTGCAAGTTCCAGTCCCTGTTCCGCTAACTGCCTCCGGTCTTTGTCCGCTAATATTCCCTGCTTTGTACTGTTAGCCGGCAGCAATCCCTCATTCGCACCCGCAACAAACAGTATCTTTACATAATGAAAACGGGTTCGTTCCATATCTCCGATCACAACCTGATCTAATGTAGACGGAATTACTCCCAAACGCAGCTCTGCCATACCTGCCGCCAGCATTTCCCGAAGCGTTTCTCTCGATATCTCTTCCTCTCCTAAAATGTCCATCGTCTTATCCAATACCTGAATGAACTTATCATATACCTGTGCATAGCTCTTTGCTTCCCGCAACATTCCCTGTTGTTCAAATTCTTCGCTCCGTATCTGTAATTTGGACGCCATCTCATGCGTTACCATAAACTCATATAATGCAGCCAGATACTCCTTCGCTTTAGCTCTCGGTTTTGAAAAGACATCTGCCACCGGTTCTAACAGATCCATAAACTGTTTCCTTGCTGCATTGATCGTTCCCAATCCTTTGATATTTCCCTGAAATGTATTCTTCCACCATGAATATCCTCTCACACCGTATTTCAATGCATAGTTTTCCAGCAGATAAATGTCATCCTTCTCCATGGAAAAGAATCCGGTCTTAAGAAATGCAAACACGCTCTCGTACGCAAAATCCCGTATAAACAGATCCAGCACCATATTGGTAACCTCTGCCACCGGATTATGCACAAATGCCTCATTGACATCCATAAAATACGGGATCTCCAATTGCTGCATGACCATGTGCCATATTGCTGCCTGCTCACCCATATCCCCCGTTACAATTGCAAAGTCACGATACCGGTACTGTCCACTTAACACATATTCCTTGATCGTCTTAGCAATATAATATATCTCTTCTTCCGCATCTTCCGCCGCACAAATACGGATTGCCTCCGTTTTTGATCCATAACTCTTTACCGGAAAACGAAACAATTGCCGTTCCAGATATTCCAGTTCCGGTACATTCTGTAAACGGTAATTTGTCTCTAAACTGATATGCGGTAATATCTTTACCTGATTCTCTTCCGCAAGTTTACATAATCTGTCCATTGACTCTTTTCCCAATGCAAAGAGTTCATTTTCCCCATATCCATTATTTCCAAACAGATCCCCATCCATGGTAAATACAAAATGCAGATTCGCCGCATGCTTCATCAATGCCTCGATCACCTGATACTGAATCGGTGTAAACCCGGTAAAACCATCAAAATATATCTCTGCTCCCCGCAACAATTCCGATTCCTGCACAGTCTCTGACAGTAATGACAGAATCTGCTCCGCAACCATATAGGAATCTCCCATTGCCTTTTCAAATGCCGTCAATATGATCTTCATGTCCGACAATTTGTGATACAGACTCTGCTCTGGAGACAGTCCACCCATTACCTCTTCTAACACGTTCTCCGTTACCTGATATTGATATAATTCAGATAACATGGACTTTGTCTCCTCCACAAATCCGGACTTTCCGATCATTTTCCCATAATAAGTGAATTCTTTCTCATGCTCCTTTAATACTTTCATTAAAAGGATGCTTTTCCCATAATCATCTAAGATATCTGATGTATGTACATTCCGCTCATCAAACACCTTAAATGCCATACGCGTAAAGCTGACAATTGAAATGTCCATGGTTCCCCCATTCGGATGCAATGACACCATATCCTGCTCTGCCGCCATATTGGACTGTTCCGGCAACACAAACCAGATTGGTGAATGTCCTTCCACCTTGGACTGTGTAATCATCTTCTCATATATATACCGGGTCTTACCTGTACCGCTCGCCCCTAAAATAAACTCTACCGCCATGTAATGCCTCCCGTTGTCAATTCGACCACATACCATTTCGTTCTCATCCTATTGTAGCTGAAAACAAGCAAAAAGACAATCACCCTTGCACAGCGTAAGTGACGGTGGACGCACGAAATGTTAGGTTGTGAATCGGTTGCAAGAATATAACATATCAT
>USBM01000205.1 GCA_900552885.1 uncultured Clostridium sp.
AAATCTGCTTGGAAAACTGTTTGAGTCGAGCGGCACGCTGACCATCCAGCTCTATCTGTCGATGCAGAAAGCAAAATACGATCAGACGTTTGGAATCGCGGTCGTGCTTCTGATTATCGTGCTGGGAATCAACCTGCTGACGAGATTTTTGACCAACCGGTTTGATGTGACAAAATTAAAATAAAGTAAAAAATGAGGAAATGATATGGAGACAAAAATTTCTACGTCGGATTTGAATCTGTACTATGGAAACAATCATGCATTAAAAAATATCAACCTGAGCATTGATGCCAATGAGGTGACGGCTTTTATCGGACCTTCCGGATGTGGTAAATCGACCCTGTTAAAATCCATCAACAGAATGAATGATCTCGTTCCGGGCTGCCGGATCACCGGTGAAATGCTGTTGGACGGAGAAAACATCTACGGCGGAAAAATGGATGTCAACGGACTCCGCAAACGGGTCGGCATGGTATTCCAGAAACCAAATCCATTCCCGATGAGCATTTATGATAATATTGCTTATGGACCGAGAACGCATGGAATCCGTTCAAAGGCAAAACTGGATGATATTGTAGAAGAATCACTGCGTAATGCAGCTATCTGGGACGAGTGTAAGGACCGTCTGAAAAAGAGTGCACTTGGCATGTCCGGTGGACAGCAGCAGAGACTTTGCATTGCACGTGCACTTGCAGTAGAACCGGAAGTACTTCTGATGGATGAACCGACTTCCGCACTGGATCCGATCTCAACATCCAAGATAGAAGACCTTGCGATGGAACTGAAAAAAGATTATACTATCGTTATGGTAACACATAATATGCAGCAGGCGGTACGTGTGTCTGATAATACGGCATTCTTCCTGTTGGGAGAAGTCATTGAATATAATGAAACAGAAAAATTATTTTCGATTCCGGCAGATAAGAGAACGGAAGATTATATTACAGGAAGGTTTGGTTGATTATGCGGAATCGTTTTGATACACAATTAGAGTTGTTGAATAAGGAACTGATCGAAATGGGTGCTTTGTGTGAGGAATTGATCAAGCTTTCTCAGAAAGCACTGTTAGAGGATAAGGATTATGTTGAAACTGCTCGGGCAAAAGAGATGGAAGTTGACCGGATGGAAAGTGATATTGAAAATTTGTGCATGAAGCTGTTATTAAAGCAGCAGCCGGTGGCCAGAGATCTGCGTTCTGTGTCTTCTGCATTGAAAATGATATCCGATATGGAACGGATTGGAGATCAGTCCTTAGATATCATTGAAATTGCAGGGTATGTCAAGAAATGTGATAAAGAAAGCAAACAGTATATTGAAGATATGTCGAACGCGGCAGGTAAGATGGTATCTGACAGTGTGGAAGCATTTGTACGTAAGGATGAAGAACTGGCCAAAGAAGTCATTGCGTCGGATGATAAGGTGGATGCATTGTTTGATATTATGAAGAAACGTCTGATCGAAATTGTTTCAAAAGAGCAGGCAGACGGAGAAATGTATATTGATCTTATAATGATTGCTAAATACTATGAGCGTATCGGTGATCATGCTACCAATATTGCTGAGTGGGTATTATATTATCTGACAGGAACAAAAGTATCCGGAAATAAAGATTCCTAAGAGGAACCGGTTAAGAAAACGAATAGAAGTATTGTGTTAAGTGTGCCTGATTACATTTCACATACATTTAACATAGATTCATTGTAAATTCTATATGGATAATGTAAAATAAAGGAAAATGTAAAGACTTGTAGAAGATATATGGAATACAGGTCTTTTCCTGATTATCTGTAGATGATTTTATGAAGGAGGAATGAATCTATGATATATATGTTAGAAGATGACACCAGTATTCAGAATTTTGTATTATATACACTTAAGAATACAGGATTTGAAGCAGAAGGCTTTGAACGGCCGAGTGATTTCTGGAAACGAATGGAGGAACAGATCCCGGATCTGTTATTATTAGATATTATGTTGCCGGAAGAGGATGGTATGGAGATCCTTAAGAAGATACGGGAGAACCGGAAGACAAAGAATCTGCCGGTTGTAATGCTGACAGCAAAAGGCACAGAATACGATAAGGTATTAGGATTAGACACCGGAGCGGATGATTATGTGGCTAAACCATTTAGCATGATGGAACTAATGTCACGTATTAAGGCATTGCTTCGAAGGAGTGAAGTAAAGGAAGAGAAGAATGATACCTATCAGGTAGGACCGTTATATGTCAGCATTTCCAAACATATTGTAAAAGTGAACGAGGAAGAGATTACAAGTCTGACATACAAGGAATTTGAATTACTTTCACTGCTATTGCAGCATCAGGAGACGGTGTTATCCAGAGATCAGATCCTGCAGTCTATCTGGGGATATGATTTTGATGGTGAGAGCCGTACGGTAGATGTACATGTAAGAACACTACGGCAGAAATTGGGTGATGCTGGTCGGCTTATTGAGACGGTCAGAGGGTTTGGATATAAGATTGGAAAGCGGGCGGAAGATTAGGATGATCCGAGCAAAAGATTGGAAGAACAGATTAAGATAGAAAAAGGGTGATACTATGATCAAACGAATATTTAAGAATACATTCTGGGTGTCTATGGTGACGTTATTGATTGCGTATGTTATCATTGTGGGCATTTTGTATGATTATTTTGATCGTCAGATCAAGACAGAATTAAAGACAGAAGCAGAATATATTGCCTGTGGTATCGAGTCGGTAGGAGAGGAGTATCTGGATAGTTTTGATCAGAACCGGTACGTGAGTGACAAAGTAGATGCGTCACAGGCACATAAGAACCGTATTACCTGGGTAGATTCCGATGGAACAGTTTTGTTTGATTCTGATGCAGATAAGGAGCAGATGGAGAATCACAAGGATCGAGCAGAGATCCGGAGTGCATTGAAGGATGGCGAGGGGTATACGGTACGGTATTCACATACACTAGATGAGCAGACGATCTATTATGCGGTGGAGCTGCCGGATGGATCGGTACTGCGTGTATCTAGTGCGTATAATACGGTAGTTGCGATTATTATGGCAATGATGCAGCCGACATTATTCCTTGTGCTGTTGATCATTGTATTGTCTTATCTGATGTCAAAGAGTGTTGCCAAACGGATCGTGGCACCGATCAATAATATGGATCTGATGTATGGTGAGATGGATGAGGAATATGAAGAATTGGTTCCTCTGCTTAAGAGAATCCGTAAGCAGAATATACTGATTGATGAGCAGATGGATGATCTGAAAACCCAGCAGGCAAAGTTCCAGGCATTGACCGAGCATATGCGGGAAGGCTTCTTAGTGTTAGATAAGAAAGAGAATGTGATGTCATATAATAAGGCGGCAGTGGAACTGCTAGGGGCATCCAAAGATATGGATTACACGGGACACAACGTGATTCAATTTGATCGGGAACGTTCTTTGAGGGAAGCGGTAGATGAGGCAATTAATGGTGTACGGACGCAGCGGACATCGGAGAATGGTGACCGCATTTACCGGATCGTGGCAAATCCTATCGTGATCCAGGATGTAGTGAAAGATGAGACTGTGGAAGAGGAGGCACCAAAAGCAGATACGGTACCAAAGGATCAGGTAGAAGGTGCGGTTGTTATTATATTGGATGAAACTGAGAAGGAGAAGCGGGAACAACTTCGAAGAGAATTTACTTCCAATGTATCTCATGAATTGAAGACACCGCTTACGTCCATTTCCGGAGTGGCAGAGATCATTATGAATGGAATTGTGAAGCCGGAGGATATACCGGGATTTGCTAAGAATATCTACGAGGAAGCAGGACGTCTGATCGATCTGGTCAATGATATTATCTTTCTTTCTAAGTTAGATGAGGATTCATCGGTAGGATATCAGCCGGAAGAGATATCCCTGTTAGATATGGCAAAGGAAGTGAAAGCAAGGTTAAAGATGCCTTGTCAGGAAAAAGATGTATCTATCCATATTGTAGGTGATGATGTGGTAATGGATGGTGTCCCTTCCATGGTGGAAGAAGTTGTATATAATCTGTGTGATAATGGTATTAAATATAACAAAAAAGGTGGTCGTGTTGCCATAACGTTACAACAGGTCATAGAACAGGATATTTCATATGCGGTAATAGAAGTTTCGGATACCGGAATTGGAATTGCACAGGATGATCAGGAACGGGTATTTGAGCGGTTCTACAGGGTGGATAAGAGCCATTCTAAGGCTATTGGAGGTACCGGTCTTGGACTTTCAATTGTTAAGCATGTGGTATTGTTCCACCACGGTCACATTAAGATCAGAAGTGT
>USBM01000206.1 GCA_900552885.1 uncultured Clostridium sp.
TTCATTACGAATCGTAACGGTATCATTTGTATATGCAGCCAGAATTCCATAAAATTCTTTCTGACGATTGATTGCGCGATAAGTTCGGATTTCCAATTTCTTTCCCATGCTTCTCTTGTAATCTTTTTCTTTTTTCAAAGGTCTGCCAAGACCAGGAGAACTTACCTCAAACACATAGGAATCTGCAATAAAATCTTCTTCATCCAGTAAATCATTCATTCTACGAGCCACAGCTTCACAATCATTAACAGTAATTCCGCCTTCTTTATCAATATAAGCTCTTAAGTACCAGGTGCCTGCTTCTTTTACGTACTCTACATCTACCAGTTCAAATCCATTCTCCTCAACAATCGGATGAACTAATTCTTCACAGGTAGCCTCAATCTGTTTCTTAGTCATAAATGACCCCTTTCCATATGCAATTGTCTTACACCCGCAACACGCTGCCTTACAACGTAAAGAGAGTGGACAATATGCCCACTCTCTTGCATGTCAATATGTTACGGTGTAAGAATACCACTACTTTCCGGAAAATGCAAGCATTTTCTTCAAATTTCTGTATTTTCCTTTCATTCTCTAAACGGAAGAACCGTTGCTGCATGCATTGGATATGCCATAATCATACTTTCCACACATGATATCTGTAATTTTATCCCCGGTTCCTTCTTATAATACCTGGTTGTAAATACCATCTCACCATCGTTGAGATATATTTCCAATATGGAAGAATCAATCAAAATCCGTAAAGATCTTATCTCTTTGATTCTCGTTTTGCGAACATCCCGCCCACAGCCACATTCTTCTGTCAGAGTTAGCCGGATCCATCCATCCTCATATTGCAATTTTACACCGTCTGCAATCATAATCTCAAAGCTATCCGGCAACTCATTACATAACAGATCCATATATTCGAATGGAAATATTGTCTCTTTTTGCGATACTGCAATACATGCACCTGTACGAAGCTGTTCTAACTCCGAAATTGGTTCCTGATAGATTGTCTGGTTTCCGGTAGAATCCACTTTCATTCTGATTCTTCTAGGAACTGTCAGACAATGCTGCCAGCCTTCTTTATCCGCTTCCGGATTCCGGTAATCCGCATCCGGCATACCTGCCCATCCGATCAGAATTCTCCTTCCCTGACCGTCTACAAAGGTCTGCGGAGCATAGAAGTCAAAGCCCTTGTCCCATTCGTAGAAACAATTCTCATCTATTATTACCTGACTTTCTTTACAATGTGTGATCCAATCCTTCAAAACGAAATACCCTGCCTGGTATTGATTCTGATACCGATCCTCCTGTGACTGTAATCCCTGCGGAGATACCGAAAGAATCTGTCCATTAAGAAATGTACACAAATCGGGGCACTCCCACATATATCCAAATGCTTCTTGTGTTGTTACAATCTTATACAGCTCCCACTTTCTCATATCTGTTGAACGGTAGATCAACACCTCTCCCTTATCCTTCAGTGTTCTGGCTCCTAAAAGCATATAATAATATCCTTTTTCTTTCCATACTTTGGGGTCTCTCACATGACAGGACAATCCTTCCGGATACTGTACAGTTGGAATCACAACCTCTTTTTTTCCAAAATGAATGCCATCCTGACTTTCTACCAATATCGTATCGGCAAGTCTGCCGGATGTTATATAATCGTGATTTCCCGGCAGCTTCACATTACCTGTATAGAAAAGATGCATGCCTTTGTTATCAATGAAACTGCTACCGGAATAGACACCGTCCCGATCGAATTCCTCATCCGGAAGAAGTGACACCGACATATATTCAAACTCACACCAATTCTTCGTCCGATAATGTCCCCAGCCTTTCGTTCCGTTCCCTTTTGCATCATATGGTGCATATTGAAAAAATACATGATACTGTTCATCAAACTGACATAATCCATTCGGATCATTCATCCATCCGGTTGGCGGCATTAAATGAAAGCCGTTTCGCAAGATTGATTCCTGCGGATCGACCATATGTTGTTCTAACTGTGCAATCTGCTCCCGCATCTTCTGACCTGCTGCATTCATCGCCTGCCTCCTGTTCTTATCGTTCTACTTTAACAATTGCATCCATTGAAGAAACATCCCCGGCCTTAGTAATCCGGATTCCTGCAAAATCATCTGTATTCGTTACAATCACCGGTGTTGTAATATCATAGTTATACTCCTGAAGCTTCTTCAGATCCACCTCTAATAACAGGCTTCCTGCTTTGACGACATCCCCTTCTGCTACATGGCATGTATAACCTTCTCCATTCAACATAACAGTATTGATGCCGACATGAATCAGTACCTCTACACCATCTTTACTTATCAATCCAATCGCATGCTTCGTATCAAATACAGTGGTTACTTTTCCGTCAAATGGTGCATATACTTTTCCTTCTTCCGGAATAATTGCGGCACCTTTTCCTAAAACCTCACTTGCAAATGTCTCGTCCTTTACTTCAGAAAGAGTAATTACCTTACCCTTAATCGGCGCATATATGGTATCCGGATCCGACACTGTTTTGACAGTTACTTTCTCCTGGATCCCATTCAATTTCTTTGGCTCTTTATATAACATCCAGGATACACTGAATGCCACGGCTGCTGCTACTACCATAACTAACAGATACGCAACCGTACAATCAGTTGTAATAAGGAATCCAAATAATCCGGTAATTCCATATGCTGAAGATCCTGCACCTGTAATTCCTGCAACTAAAGCTCCACATGCACCACCGATACAACCTGCGATAAACGGCTTCATATAACGGATATTTACACCAAAGATGGCAGGCTCTGTAATTCCCAAGAACGCAGATAAGGATGCCGGTAATGCCATAGACTTTGTCTTCTGATCCTTCGTCTTCAATGCAACGGCAAGAGCGGCTGCTCCCTGTGCTATATTCGCTGCTGTTGCAATCGGCATCCAGGTATCAATTCCGTTTGCACTTAATAATCCGGCTTCTAATGCATTATACATATGATGTACACCCGCTACAACAGTTGGTGCATACACCGCACCACAAAGCATAGCACCGATTCCAAATGGAATATTGATCAAATGTTCTACACCGGATAATACACCATTCTCAATTGTCGAGAAAATCGGGCCGAAAATCGTAAGTGTCAGGTATCCCGTTACCAATACCGTAACCAAAGGTGTTACAAACAGATCAATGATCTCCGGTACAATCTTATGCAGTTTCTTCTCTAATACGGACATAAACCAGACTGCGATCACAACCGGAATTACATGTCCCTGATAACCTACTAAGTTAATATCATACAATCCAAACCAGGCAGACGCAGTTGGTATGGAATCAGCTCCGGCTACATTCCATGCATTTAACAGATCCGGATGGATCATGATCATACCAATCACAGCTCCAAGAAACTGATTCCCGCCAAATACTTTTGCCGCACTGATTGCGATCAGAATTGGCAGAAATGTAAATGCTGCATTTGCAAAAAGGTGAATGATCGTATAGGTTCCTGACTGTGCCATCTGTGGCCATACATTACAAAGACCTTCTAAAAGTCCCATCAATAATCCACTTGCTACGATTGCCGGAATGATCGGAACAAATACATCTCCTAATGTCTTGATTGCTCTTAGAAACACATTCTGTTTGCCGGTTGCTGCTGCCTTGACATCTTCTTTCGTTCCTGCTGCAATTCCTGCCTGTTCAATAAATGCATCATATACCTTATTCACAATTCCGGTTCCAAAGATAATCTGCAACTGTCCGGATGCTTCAAAAACGCCTTTCACCCCTTCTACATTCTCAAGTGCAGTCTTATCACACTTGCTATTGTCTGCGATCACCAGCCGCAATCTGGTTGCACAATGTGCTGCAGATATAATATTGTCTTTTCCTCCGATCAACTCTAAGACCTCTGCTGCTGCTTTTTCGTAATTCATAATCATACCTCCTTTATTGCGTAATCATTCTCACTATCATTCAAAGAAACAATAATGCATTGCTATTCATGTTTGTGTGGTATCGTTCTCATTTGTTGTTTAGATTATATCATACCGTGAATAAATGTAAATATGCACATTATACAAGAATCATCAAAATTGGACAGCGTAAAGGTGACGCTGCAATGGAAGTTATTCTTGAGCTTGTATAATCAAATGAGATCGAAAGCCACAGGCATTTATGCCTGTGGTTTTTTGTGTATATAGTGAGCTGGTCTGCTCGATTTCTACCTTTCTTTCTGATAAAAGTCAGTGTATAA
>USBM01000207.1 GCA_900552885.1 uncultured Clostridium sp.
AGCGTGCCTGCACCATCATGACACCTTCGAAGCACCGGATTCATAACATTCAGGCATGCGCCCACATCAGCCGGAGATTTGCGCTGTAGAAGAGTTTGAAGGAGGAAGACATGGGTTTAAATGATACACCGGCAGGCAACCGTATACAGATTGGTTTTTTTGGAAGAAGAAATGCAGGCAAATCCAGTCTGGTCAATGCAGTGACGGGACAGCAGTTGTCCGTCGTGTCAGAATATAAGGGAACAACGACAGATCCGGTATATAAAGCAATGGAATTGCTGCCGTTAGGGCCTGTTATGATTATAGATACACCGGGAATGGATGATGAGGGAGAACTGGGAGAGCTTCGTATCGAGAAGACAAAGCAGGTGATCCGGAAGATTGATATTGCGATTCTTGTGGTGGATGGTAATATAGGGCTTACTTCGATAGAGGAAGATTTTGTGGCTATGTTGAAGGAAAGACAGATTCCCTATATCATTGCGTATAATAAAGCGGATATTATGGATGAGATGGATGTGCAGGGACAACCGGGTATATGGGTAAGTGCTGTCACCAAGCAGGGCGTTACGGAATTGAAAGAAAAGATTGCACACCTTGTAAAGGTGGAGGACTCCCGGTTTCGGATCGTAGGCGATTTGCTGCATCCATTGGATTTTGTCATATTAGTCATTCCGATTGATTCAGCAGCACCAAAGGGACGGCTGATTCTTCCCCAACAGCAGGTGATCCGGGATATATTAGAAGCAGGGGCGATTCCGGTTGTGACAAGAGATACGGAATTGCAGCAGACACAGAACCGTTTAGGCGCGAAGCCTTACATGGTGATTACAGATAGTCAGGCATTTAAAAAGGTGGCGGCCTGTACGCCGGACGATATCTATCTGACTTCATTTTCGATTCTGATGGCACGCTGGAAGGGATTTTTGTCCACTGCGGTACAGGGTGTTGAAGCGTTGTCACAGATCGAAGATGGAGATAAGATCCTGATTGCAGAAGGCTGCACCCATCATCGACAGTGTGAGGATATTGGAACGGTGAAGCTGCCGCAATGGATTCGCACCTACACAGGCAGGGAGCCGGAATTTGTATTTTGTTCAGGAACGGAATTTCCGGAAGATCTGCACGCATTTAAGCTGGTTGTGCATTGCGGCGGCTGTATGCTCAATGAAAAAGAAATGCGCTACCGCATGCAGACCGCAGTAGCGCAGCAGATACCATTTACCAATTATGGGATATTGATTGCACATATGAATGGTATCTTAGCAAGGAGCATAGAAGCTATACCGGTTCTTTCATAAGAGACATATACCGGGCACCGACGAAATCCCAGTTGATCAGATGAAACCAATTGTCAACATAGTCTGCCCGGCGGTTCTGGTATTGCAGATAATAGGCGTGTTCCCACACATCAATGCAAAGAAGGGGAGTGACGGTGGCGGAGATCGGGGTATCCTGGTTCGGAGTGGCAATGATCTCTAAGGATTTGTTGGACAGGATCAGCCACGCATAACCGGAACCGAACTGATTTATTGCAGCACCGGATAATTCTGCCTTGAACTGGTCGATAGAACCAAATGCAACATTGATCGCAGCGGCGAGATGGTCGGTTGGCAGCTCGCTGTCAGAGCAATTCATACAGGTAAAATACAACTCATGGTTATAGACACCGCCGGCATTATTACGGATAGAGGTCTTGGCTTCATTTGGAAGAGCTTCCGTATCGGTTAATAATTCTTCTAAGGACATGTCCTGCAGATTCGGATAATTCTTTAGTAATTCGTTTAATTTATTCACATATGTGACATAGTGTTTGTCGTGGTGAAATTTTAATATCTCACAGGATAAAAATGGTTCCAATGCGGTATAGGCATATGGCAATTTCTCAACTTCAAATGGATAATGCATAGAAACTCCTTTCTTGTCATCAAATGTATTATGTTATTTAGAATATGTGAAAGTGAAAAAAGTATGCATTTTATAAAAATAGATTCTATTTATTACAAAAAAATTGCGAAAATGTAATACTTTTGTTATAATTGTATCTATATGTAAATGAGGAAGACCTTGTACTTAAGAAGAGCAGGAGGAAGTGTACAATGGCAACGATAGCGGAGAAGAGTAGAACGAAGGATATTATTGACCGTTTACAGAGTATATTGGATACGGCATCTCCCGTGCCGTTAGCATCAGGAAAGGTGACGATATATAAGGACGAAGTACAGTCACTTTTGACAGAGTTAGCATCACAGATTGAGATTGAATTAAAGACTTATCACGAAGTAAATGACCGCAAGGGCAAGATTATCAACGAAGCAAAGAAAGAAGCAGAGAAGATTATCTATGAGGCAGAACATTCTGCGAGCCGCATGCGTGTGAATAAGAGGACAACGAACGTTGCACCAGTCAATTACGAGGAGTTGACGGAGGAAGAGCGTGGAGCACTTACCAATGCCAATGAGATCTACGGAGCATCGCTCATTTATACGGATGAGATGCTGAATGAGGTTAATCTGTTGATTGAGACAGCATATCAGAATATACAGACGGATTATCAGACGATTCTTCAGAATATGGAACAGAAGATGAATGTTATTGCTGCAAACCGGGCAGAGTTGATGGACGGCTTACAGGAGATGGATACAGCGGACCGGAGCCAGCAGATTATTGAGATCGGGCATCTGTTGTCAGATGAATTATATAATGCAAGACTGCGGAATCATGTTGGTGGGGAGCAGTATGATGACGGAAGTGTTCAGCTTAGTATGGATTTCCAGCAGATGCAGGAAGAACGTGCACGTGTTGCGGAGGAGAGAGCAGAGCAGGCGGCAGAACAGGCACTTGCTGCGGAAGCTAAGTCTGCACAGGTGGAGAATGCACTTGCCAATATGATGGCAGAACGGGATGCATTGGCATTGAAAGTTGCACAGATCCAAAAAGAGAAAGATGCACTGGCGAATACAATACAGAAGACGGCAACAGTAGCGGCAGCAGCAACACAGGCAGTTGCAGAAGCGGCAGCGGCTGAAGAGGACGAGGAAGAATATGAGATTGTCTATGTGACAGAGGATGAATTAGAAGAAGGCGAAGAATACGAGATCGAGTATGTGGATGAAGACGAGTTAGAAGAGGGTGAAGAATACGAGGTTGAGTATGTAGAAGAAGCTAAAGAGGGCGATGCAGAGCCTGGAACGGGTGAGACTGCTGCAGAGAAGGTAAATGCAGAGCCTGGAACGGGTGAGACTGCTGCAGAGAAAGTAAATGCAGAGCCTGGAACGGGTGAGACTGCTGCGGAGAAGGTAAATGCAGAGTCTGGAACGGGTGAGACTGCTGCGGAGAAGGTAAATGCAGAGTCTGAAGAAGGGGCCGGGGCTGCCGACAGTGAAGCACTTCCGTTGATTCCTCATTTTAAGAAGTCGGAGAGGATTACCAGCGTTCCTTCGGAACGGATTGCCAAGATGGCAGACACTGTTACCACAGATCCCAAATACAGAGGTTTGATCAGTAAAGCAGTAGAAGATAAGAAGACGGAAGACGGTCAGAAGACAGAAGCTGAAGATTCTATGCAGGCAGCAATTGTATCGGAACAGAATTCGCCGGTGTCTGGCAGAAAGAAGGATAGACGTTCCAAGAGACGCCAGGTGACGGCTACGAAGAATACAGAATCATCAGAGAAAGATACCGACATCAGGAAAGACGAAAAAGGGCAGGAATATGTTCAGGCAACGATGAAGTTTGATGATGATTTTGAGATAATGGAGTTTTGATATGGATTATCAGGTATTCAAACGTGAGATCAATTATTATGAGACAGATAAAATGCAGGTCGTACATCACTCAAATTATATTAGATATTTAGAAGAGTGCCGGATGGATTTTATGAAACAGATCGGACTGGATTATGCACGGATCGAACAGGCAGGTTTGATGATTCCGGTGTTAAGTGTCGGTTGCAACTATGTAAGCCCGGCAAGGTTTGGTGATACGATCTGTATTGTACCAAAGGTAGAGAAGTTCCATGGCGTAAAATTTGAGATGAGTTACCGGATCTATTCGGAGGATTTTTCTGTACTTCATAATGAGGCACAGAGTACACATTGTTTTGTGAATTTTAATTTTCAGCCTGTAAGACTAAAGAGGGAATATCCTCATATTTATGAGACAATGCAGAGCTTGGCCGGGGTGGAAATGTGGACAGAACCGGTCAGATAGATGATTTAGA
>USBM01000208.1 GCA_900552885.1 uncultured Clostridium sp.
TCCCAATCAACCGATTTCACAGCCTGCATGTTTCGCACGTCCGTTGACTTACGCTGTAGAAGAGGAAACAAATATAATAAGGAGTGTAAACATGACAGAAGAACAGATCTTAAAGGGGCGGCTTTGCGATCTTGCAAAACGTGCCTACAGTCAGAATATATATACATATAGTAATTTCCTGTCAATAACGGAACAATCCCTGCTAGATGAACTGCGTCCGGAGCTTTCCTATATCCATATAGAATTATCCGGCGGTGGTGATCTATGTGAACGACAGATCGCAGGTTTTGGCTCCGAAGAAGAATTCGGTTATCCCGGCGAATTTCCGATTGCTGTTGTTATGATACAGCCTCTGTTAGAAAAATTCAGCGATTCGCTTTCTCACCGTGATTTTTTAGGTGCCCTTATGCACTTAGGAATCGAACGAGATACCATTGGAGATATTATCGTAAAGGAAAAAACCGCATACATCTATTGTCTGCCATCCATTGCGGAATATATTTGTAAGGAGCTAACCAAAGTAAAACACACGAATGTCAAATGCGAGATTGTGTCGACAGATATTCCTGCTTTAGCTCCTACCCTTGTCGAAGAAACATTTCCGGTAGCATCTCTGCGAATGGATGTCATTCTTGCCTCTTTATTAAAATGTTCCCGCAAAGAGGCTCTTACACTTTTTGAGGATAAGCGAGTGACATTAAACGGACACATTACCGGACGCAACAGCGCTCTGCTAAAAGATGGCGATATCTTCTCCGTGCGTGGACATGGCAAATTCATCTTTGATCATGCCGGCGGCAATACCCGAAAAGGAAAAATTTATGTACATATCAACCGCTATGTGTAGTATATACTACATCACAACTAAGGCACAGTTAAAATCCTATCGGGAACGATAGTATATTTTTGGGGGGTATGATATAATGAGCACATAAGAAAAACAAGCGACTGCAAAGCAGGCATTTGTTTTTCTTGTGCCATTATTGAGTGAACAGCCAGTGTAACTGACGAGAAAGCACGAAGTGCGAGTTCACGATATAATGATAACAATTCACTTGCTTGCAAGGGTGAATTGTTGAATGTGATCATGAGCATAGCTCATGATATAACGAACGCATAAGCATGCGGACAACTTTCGATAGAAAGCTAAGGCTGCTTGCAGACTTGTGCTTTCTAAGAAAGTTATGTGAGTACAACGAACACCGAGAAACCGGAGAGTTCGAGGGGAGCGCTCATATAATAAGTGTAACGAACAGGAGAACACTATGAAAATTATTATTGTAGGGTGCGGCAAAGTCGGCTACGCCTTAGCAGAAGAATTAAATGAAGAAAAACACGACATTACTGTCATTGATACAAACAGCGACAAATTAGACAAATTGTTATCTGAGTTAGATGTACAGGGTATCGAGGGAAACGGTACCTCCTTCCGAACACAGATGGAAGCCGGCATCAAAGAAAGTGACCTATTGATCGCCGTAACCGGCAAAGATGAGATTAATCTGCTCTGTTGCCTGATTGCTAAGAAAGCCGGTAATTGTAACACGATTGCACGTGTCCGCAATCCTGAATATTTCAACGAGATCAAATATCTGCGTGAAGAATTAGGATTATCCATGGCGATCAATCCGGAGCTTGCCTGTGCACAGAATATTGCCCGTCTGATTGAGTTTCCAAGTGCATTAGACATTACATCCTTTGCAAAAGGACGTGCCCACCTGATACAGCTTCCAATTCCAACAAATTCAGTTGTTGATAACATGACTGTATATGAATTTGCAACAAAGATTCACACCAATACTTTAATCTGTGCGATTGAACGTTCTCATGAGGTCATCATCCCGGATGGTAATACTGTTCTCCATTGCGGCGATACCATGTATGTGATCATTCCGCCGGCAGAAATTCATTCTCTGCTTCAAAAAATTGGCATCAAGGCAAAGCGGATCCGCTCAGTCATGATCATTGGCGGAAGCACCATTGCTTATTACCTCGCTAAGCATTTAGAAGCTGCACATTTACAAGTTAAGATCATTGAGCAGAATTTCAACCAATGTGAACATTTAAGTGATGTGTTACCACATGCTATGATCATTAATGGAGATGCCACAGACCGGCAACTCCTTTTAGAAGAGGGTATTG
The DNA here is from genome assembly GCA_900552885.1 of uncultured Clostridium sp. Lineage (GTDB taxonomy): Bacteria > Bacillota > Clostridia > Lachnospirales > Lachnospiraceae > CAG-590. The sequence goes on from USBM01000208.1 coordinate 2,143, forward strand.
ATGAAACAGATGCATTCGTATCCTTAACCAACTTAGACGAAGAAAACCTTGTGTTATCATTATTTGCCAATAAGGTAAGTGATGCCAAGATCATTACCAAAGTCGACAAAGTTTCCTTTGAGGAAGTAATTGACGATCTTCCAATCGGCACAATAGCCTGTCCGAAGAACATTACATCGAAATCTATCATCCAATATGTGCGTTCCTTACAGAATTCAATGGGAAGCAACATTGAAACTTTACACCGGATGTTAGATGACCGCGTTGAAGCATTGGAATTCCGTATCCGACAAACTTCCAAAGTGACAGATAAACCACTTATGGATCTGAACCTTAAAAAGAACCTGTTGATCTGCATGATCATCCGAAACGGTAAGATCATTACTCCGAGTGGTAAGGATTGCATTATGAACGGCGACACCGTAATCGTCGTTACCACAAATAGGGGATTAACTGATATTACAGATATTTTAGAGCGCGCATAGGGAGAAAGTAATGAATATTAGAATGATGTTTTTCCTCTTAGGCTGGCTTTTGAATACGGTAGCCGCCTTAATGATATTACCTTTTACCGTATCAATCTATTATGGAGAAGATTGCGGCAAATATTTCCTGATCTGTTCACTTGCAATGTTTATGGCAGGAATATTTCTTACAAGAAAGCGTCCTAAGAATGCCAAATTTTATGCCAAAGAGGGATTTGTTGTTACTGCATTAAGCTGGATGCTCTTATCCATTACCGGATGCCTTCCATTTTATCTCAGTCACGCCATTCCATCCTTCACGAACGCATTATTTGAATGTATCTCCGGATTCACCACAACCGGTGCTTCTATCCTGCATGAGGTGGAAAGTCTGCCTCGCTGTATGAATTTCTGGCGATGTTTTATCCAGTGGATCGGCGGTATGGGGGTAATTGTATTCATGCTGGCTCTGATCCCTCTAAGCGGTGGACAGGATCTTTATCTGATGAAAGCAGAAAGCCCAGGACCGAGTGTCGGCAAATTAGTGCCGAAGATCCAAAAGACCGCCTATTACTTATATGCAATCTACTTTGCACTCACCATGTTAGAGATTATCAGTCTGATCATTGCGGGTATGCCATTTTATGATGCCGTATGTACCTCATTTACTACAACCAGTACCGGTGGATTCAGTGTCAAAAATGATTCCCTTGGTGGCTACTCTCCTGCCATCCAGTATGTAGTGACCTTCTTCCTTTTCTTGTCCGGATTCAATTATAACTTCTTCTTCTTTGTCTGGATCAAACGGTTAAAGGATGCATTTAAGATGGAAGAGATCCGTGCATATGTAGTGATCTTCTTCGCTACAACCGCATTAATTGCCATCAACATTTTTCAGGCAGGCGCCTACACCGCAGAAGAAAGTTTTCGGCACGCCAGCTTTCAAGTTGGTTCGATCATGACAACTGCCGGTTTCGCTTCTACCAACTTTGATATATGGCCCGGTTTTTCTAAAAGCATTCTTGTATTGTTAATGTTTATCGGTGGCTGTGCAGGCAGTACCTGTGGCGGCATTAAAGTGTCCCGTATTCTGATTTATTTGAAGACAGTTAAAAAAGAAATTGCGCAGTTGTGTCATCCACGCAACGTGAAGATCATTAAGATTGATGGCAAACCACTTGCACATAATGTATTGCGTTCTGCCAACACTTTCTTCATTGTATACATGTTGATCTTTGTGTTGTCTACACTTTTGGTCAGTGTAGACGAATTCGATCTTGTTACAAATTTTACCGCAGTGGCATCTGCACTGGGCAATATCGGACCCGGCCTTTCACTTGTTGGTCCAACTGGTAACTTTGATCTTTACTCCGGGTTTTCAAAGTACGTGTTAATGTTTGATATGCTTGCCGGACGATTGGAGTTGTTCCCATTATTGGTGTGTTTATCTCCATCTACCTGGAAGAAAAACTAACGCCCTTGCACAGCGTAAGTGAGGACGGACGCGCATGTGTTTTAGGTTGTGAACCCGGCTTTTGGGTGGTGTCATGTTG
>USBM01000209.1 GCA_900552885.1 uncultured Clostridium sp.
AGGTGATATAAAAATTTTAAGCATTGATTGCTGTAAGCCTCCGCACACGGAAGTTTTCAAACTGGAACATCTGCTTTTTACAGCGAAAATATTCTTCTATTTTCCATCTTGAAAAGTACTGCTTTGCAACAGCGATTACATCTTCTTTTGATTTTATATCTTTATTGGTTGCAAGCATCATTGGATGTTCTGTTAAGCCATAGACGAGCACCAGATAAATATCTTTTTTAGAAGCGGTTATCTGAACTTTTACATGAGACAGATATGCATCGTGAGTCTTGCCTTTGTAATACAATGGCATACGGACTTTTCCTTTTCTACGGTTTCTGAGTTCTGTAGCCATGATCCATTTATTGTGATAAAAGAGCTTACGGTTCGATTTTAGGCGGATAACGTAATCCTGTTTAAGTGCATCGAGCTTTAAGAACATCTTGTTATCATCGTAACCTCGATCCATAACAAAGGTTGCTTTGCCGAACAAAGAGGCACCACGTTCCATTGCAGAGAAAGTGACATCATTGGTAGAGGTATAGTTTTTTTCTTTAGAAGAATGTATTCTTGAAAAAATGCTTATGGGATGATTGCTGCCAGTAAGAACACAGGCTTCTGTTACATGATAGCCTTTTTCATAAACTGTTTTAGTATTAGTGCTTTTAGAACCATCACGAACAAGTCCAAGTGCCTCGAACTTGCGGCCTTCCGGTTTTACCACATCACTATCATTGATATGGATAATGGGATTGCCGGAAACCATTGTACGAATAAAGGTCAGATATGACTTTTGAGCATCTTTCGGAATTCCGTTGTTAAGGTGCCTGGTGAGACGCTCCACAGCAAAGTATAAGTATTTGTTGTAGAATTAAGCATAAGGAGTCCTCTTGATTTTTGTTTAGTATCTTTTTGATTAGACACCTTAATTTTACTACAAAACAGGAAAGGATTCCTTATATTTTGGGCATTTTTTGAAAGTTGTTTATAGCAGAGCCTGTGAAAGCAGGGGAATGTGGATAAAAGTACGGAAACTCAAGTATTATTTGTAGTAGGAAGTTGGATTGCTTTTAGTTTTTTTGCATTTATAGAAACGGTTATACATTCTAGAAAATGTGACAGTTGTGGTGTATGTGCAGGAGCGAGGTTGGTGCGAAAGAAGCATGTTTGATAGTGAAATCAATAATGTATTAGAAGGCATAAGAATATGTACCATGTTTTCAAGTGTTAGATTTTAGATCTAACTTGAGATGCGGTGCGTATTTTTATGCTTTTTTTCATTGAAAAAATTGCAATTAAAGCTTTTTTCATTTTCAAGTCCCATTTATGGGATATTACTTTTGTTACACTTCCTATAAGTTGATAGCAAGACCGGTCGGAATCAGCTTTGTGTATGGAATCTAGGAAAAGAAGATACGGAAAGCAGCCGTATGATCTGTATGTGTTTATGCAGGTGGGCTTCGTGTAATGGAGGTGTAACAACGATGGGACGAAAGGATGTTGTAACAAGGGAATACTTAAGTTCGGATGAGGTATTTGCGGATGTGGTGAATCTGGCGTTATATTCCGGAAAGTGTGTGGTGCAGGCTTCGAATCTGCGAGAAGCAGATAGCGTGGAAGAACTTGCAATCACAATGGAGGAGAATAGTTCAAAGGGGAAAAGAGGGAAGCGCAGACAAGGACCTGTACAAAAAAAGCAGTCACATATAGTACAGAAGTACCGGGATATTGTCCGGGAAGTAGTGATTGATGGAGTAGAAGGGTATTTTGCCCGAATTATTGTAGGTGTGGAGGGACAGTCTGAGACACATTATGCAATGCCGGTGAGGAACATGCTTTATGATGCGTTGAATTACAGTGGTCAGGTGAATGGCGTGAGTGAGAAGAATCGCAAGGATGGGCTGTTAATGACTTCGGCAGAATTCTTATCAGGAATCCGCAAAGAAGATAAGCTGATACCCGTTGTAACAATTGTGGTAACATTTCAGTCGGAGGCATGGGATGGACCGATGAGTGTACATGAGATGTTGGATTGGAGAGGGATGCCCGATGAATTGAGAAAGAGGATTCCGGACTATGAGATGTTATTATTACAGCCATCCGATTATAAAGAAGAAAAAGTCTCCAACCCACAATCTACATTTGGTGTTATAATGGGTTTATTGAAGTACGCATCCTCTATGGAGAATTTTCAGAAGTATGTAGATACACATGAAGAAGTATTATCGAATATGCCGGTAAGGGCAGCAACGGTATTGAATGAATTCTGTACATTGGATTTGACAGAGCAGGAATTAGAGAAGGACGAGGTGATCGATATGTGTCAGGCAGTGAGAGAGATGAAGGAAGTAAGCAGAATGGAAGGCAGAATGGAAGGCAAAGTATTAATGTGTGCGGAATTTGGAATGTCAGTAGAAGATATTTCTCAAAAACTTTCTCTTGATACAGAAGAAGTGGAGAGAATTCTCGCACAGTGACAGGTGGCAGTATTGAATGAATTCTGTACATTGGATCTGACAGAACAGGAATTAGAGAAGGATGAGGTGATCAATATGTGTCAGGCAGTGAGAGAGATGAAGAAAGTCAGCAGACGGGAAGGAGCAATCAGAGTTTATTATCAGGAGTTGCACTATTCAGCAGAGCAGATTGCGCAGAAAGTAGGAATGGATGTAAAAGCTGTAGAGAAAGTGATTGAGACTTTGGAGGAGTAACTTGAAATAATAGAGAGGATAAAGGTGCCGGGATTGGAAACTAAGCTGTCATATTTGTAGAAATAACAGGTAGAAGGGCTCTGGATTATAGATGATGTCATTTGTTATGCTGGACTTTTGATTATGCCTTTACGGTCTCTGGTTATAAAGAAGAGAAAAGTATCCGACTCAAAATCTGCATTTGGTGTTATAATGGGTTTATTGTGCGAACTAGGGAAGCTTTGCATACTATTGTGACAACACTGTTCCGGTCCTGTATTATAAGTTTGCTGATTGAGTCGATTACATTGTCGGATACGATATGGTAGATTTATGATCAGGTATTTTGTCTTATTCACTGAAGTATATTTATTTAGGGGTGCATGGTCGCAACCGGTATTAGTGAAATGATATATTTGTATGTACAATAGTTGAAGAAGAGACGGCGGTGAAGGTGAACGCTGCACGGAGACAGTTAGAAAAAGCCGGAGGATATGAAATGCGAGAAAGAAGAAATATAAGAGGAACAGAAGATATCTTACAATACATAATGGTTTTCAGAAGGATAGTCTGCATGTGTGCAGTTGTCTTTATCTGTATAGTGGGGAAAGAGTGTATTGTGCAGGCGGCGGAATATGATTATCCAATTGAGAAGACAAAGGAAGTGCAGGTGTTGGATGAGAATAATATGGATTCGCAGGGTGTGAAGTATATGTTATATAGAGATAAGACAGCACAGGTTGGTGTTAATTATACGGGGATACAAAGTAATAACAATCTATCCAAGTATGAGGGGGCAAATGATGGTGTATGTGTGATTCCGGAGAAGGTGTCTAAGGATGGTACAGAATATGAAGTGACACGCATTGGAACAAATGCATTTTATTTTAACACAAAATTAAAGGTTTTGGTTGTTCCAGATACAGTGACGAGTGTGGGTCAATATGCGGTATCCAATAGTACAATACAGTATGTTTATCTTGGCGAGGGCGCGAGATCGGATGGTTCACCATATCATTTTTGCGAATATTAAAGGTAGATGACTGTATCAGAACAGAATACATATCTGATGGATATAGATGGGATTCTATACACAAGGGATAAAAAGAAACTCTTAATGAATCCGGCGTGTAAACTTGGAAGTTCAGGGAGTGAGTATGTGATTCCGGAGGGAGTAGAAGTGGTTGGAGCGTATGCATTCGCATATTCTAAGTATCGTAAGATTCAATTGCCGGACTCATTGAAAACAATCTGCGAATTTGGATTTGATCAGGCGGGATTACTGACGGAGATAGATTTGAAACAAGTAAGTTATATTGGAGAACATGCATTTCGTGGTTGTGATGCCTTATATAAGGTCGTTTTTCCGGATAATGAGTATACGACTTGTACTGAAATAATGGATGGTGATCTTTTGCGGGCACTATTTGTAAAAAAAGGGATTAAACATAACTCCACCTCAC
>USBM01000210.1 GCA_900552885.1 uncultured Clostridium sp.
AGAGAAAGACAGACAGGAGAAATTATTAGAGATTCCAGGTGTGAAAATTTCAGATATCACTGTAAGGGAATACCCACAGGCAATTACGGCACTTCCGGAGTTGGAGCAGGAGATTGTGTATCTCCGGTTCTATCAGGATCTTAAGATAAAGGATATTGCAAAGATATTAGATCTTGGTCTGTCAACAACCAAATATCATTTAAAGAAAGCACAGGAGCAATTGGCACACGAATTGGCGGAAGGGAGGAATACAAGATGAAAAAAGAGTGGACAATGTATCAGGACAGAATACCGGAACCGGACATGGAAAAGAAAGAACAGGCAAGACAGAAAATGCTTTGCGAGATGGAGCAATATCGGATGACAGATCTACAATTTATCTGCAGTCAAATTCGATTTGTGAGGCCATCTTTATGGGTAGTGCAATTGTTGTTCTGGCTGGTGGTCGGTGTGAGCATGTACCGTTTGCAGGCAAGTGATATGCAGGAATACCGGTTGTATTCCCTGATCGCCATGGTAACACCAGTATTGTTTGTATTTCAGATTGAGCAGTTTGCAAAGATATATCAGCAGAGTATGTTGGAGATTGAACTGACAACACGGTTTTCGTTAAAGAAATTATTGCTGGCACGTTTGCTGATATTTGGAACAGTAGATCTGTTTGTGTTAGCAGGATGGATCGCATTTTGGCATGTGGGAACCGAATCGGATCTTTGGCGGATTGCATTGTATTCACTGGTTCCGTTTAATCTGATGGTAGCAGGTCTTTTCGCGTTATTGAGGTTTGAACATAGTGGACACTACAGCTACATAGCGATCAGTTATATGTCTGTGTTAGGTGGATTGTTTGATGTTCTTGCCAGATGGCAGCCGGGAATCTATGGAACAGAAAATGAGATCTGGTGGGTTGCCGTATTGGTGATCACGCTATTATTAGGAATCTGGGCTGTTTGTGTGTTGTTGAAGTATAACACGGAGAAAGGAGTACAGAATGAAATTAACTTTGAGACAAATGACGAAATGCTATGGAGATAAGATAGCAGTCGATCATTTAGATGCAACATTTGAAAATGGTGTGTATGGATTGCTGGGGGCAAATGGCGCCGGCAAGACAACGCTGATGCGTATGATCTGCGGAATCCTGTCACCAACAAGCGGTGAGATTCAATATGATGAACAGGATATTACAGGCATGGGAGAAGAATACCGGGAGCTTTTGGGATATCTGCCACAGGATTTTGGATACTATCCGGAATTTGAAGCAAAGGAATTCATGTTATATATTGCGGCACTGAAAGGAATCCCTCCGATGATGGCACGCAGGAAGACGAAAGAACTGCTGGAGCTGGTCGGATTGTCACAGGTAGCCCGTAAGAAGATCAAGACATTTTCCGGAGGTATGAAGCAGAGGTTAGGAATTGCACAGGCAATGTTAAATGATCCGAAAATTCTGGTATTGGATGAGCCGACAGCAGGCTTAGACCCAAAGGAGCGTGTACGGTTCCGTAATCTGATTTCGGATGTAGCAAGCGAGCGGATCGTCATTTTGTCGACCCATATTGTATCGGATGTAGAGTATATTGCAGATCAGATCATGTTGATGCGTGGCGGCTGCATGATTGCGAGCGGAACCGTGGAAGAACTGGTAGAGACAATTGCGGGAAAGGTATGGGAAGTGGTGACAGATCGCCGCAATGCAGATGAACTGTGCGGTAAATATGACATTATCAATCTGCGGCATGAACAGGATATGGTAGAGCTTCGGATTGCCTGTGATGGTAAGCCGGATGAAGCTGCGCGACCGGTCACTCCGACGTTAGAGGATCTTTATCTGTATGAGTTTCGGGAAGCAGCGGAAGTGAAATAGAAAGGAGAAAAGCGATGGGAAGCCTGGTCAAATTTGAATTCCGGAAGATATATAAGAAACGAATGAATATGGTGGTATCATGTGTCACTATTTTTCTGATTGCAGTATTTGGAATTGCCAATATCACGCAATCATATACTTATAATGAAAAAGGGGAGAAGGTATCCGGAAAGTTATATGTGAAATATATGAAACAGATTGCAAAGAAGTCAGGAGGAGAACTTACAAATGAGAAGGCACAGGACATCCTGGCAGAGTATCAGAACATGGTCGCAACGCCGGGATACTATGAGGGCAAAGGGGAGGACGGACATTTTACGGATGAGGTCTATTGTTCCTATTTTATACCACATCGGCAGATTCTGTTAGATATTGCACATGTATATGATGACCCTGGGGTGCAGACATGGGGCAGTAATCTGGATAAGTTATCGCTAAATGATATCAAGCCTTTATACGAAGCAAAGAAGGATCGGTTTCAGATGATCTTAGAGGCAGGATCCGGAGACTGGAATTATACGACGGCAGAGAAGCAGTATTGGACGAAGAAGTATGACAAGATTGCAGAGCCGGTTACATATGGTTATGCAGAGGGCTGGAGCACCTGGTTTGAAATGGCAGGATTCTTTTTTTATGTGTTAGTTGGCATATTTATCATTATGTCAACGGTGTATGCAGGGGAATATGAACAAAAGGCAGATCATATTATTCTGACTACCAGGTACGGAAAGTCGAAGGTGATCGTAGCCAAGAATGTAGCAGCATTTTTGTATGGATTTTTGCTGTCTACCGCATGTATGCTCATTATGGCACTGGTATGCTTTGGGTGGTATGGCGTAGAAGGTGCATCATTGCCGGTTCAAAGTATTTATTTTCAATCGGCTTATCCGCTTACGAACGTGCAGGCGGTCTTGTTGTATGCAATTATGTACTATCTGGTATCCTTTATGATGATCGCCATGACACTGTGGCTGTCAGCACGGATGAAAAATGGCCTGTCAGTATTGGCGGTCATGCTGCTGTTTGCCTTTGTTCCGATCTTTATGAACGAAAGCGTGACCAATGGGCTGTATAATCACATTTTGGCATTGCTGCCGTATAATGCGATTCAGGATGGCGGATATAATACAATCTTATCTTATCCGTTTGGTTCCTGCGTACTCAATTATATGAATATGCGGATTGTCGTGTATCTGATTCTGACCGTGGTTGTTGTTCCATTTGCCGGACGGGCATTCCGGCGGCATGAGGTACAGTAAATGCAGCTGTGTTATGTGTTTGCATGGTGCCAGTAACGAAGCAGAATCCATAGGATCCATAGACCGCCTGTGAGGATGATGAGGATCAGATCCGGGATGATCCGGGAGTTGTGGGTAAGGCTTGCAACGAATGGAATTATCATGTATAGAACCTCCTTGTTTGATCACACTGTGTGTTTCTTAGTATTAGTATAAGCCGATAACCGGAGAATAGCAGATAAGAATCAGGTAAGAATCAGGTAAGAATAAGAGCTGTAATACGAGACGGAATATGACAGTTTGTTGTGCAGGAAAGTGGTTATATGGGAAATGGAGCCAGTTACCTTGACAGGGACATTTTGCGTCCGTATAATTTAGGACAATAGAAATGTCAGAAGGGAAGTAATAACATGCCGGAACAAGTAGTAGAACAGTTGATTGCCAGAGGATGGCATATTTCCTTTGCAGAATCCTGTACCGGAGGTCTGGTGGCAGCATCTTTAGTCAGTGTACCGGATGCATCCAAGGTATTGGATGTCAGCTTTGTAACATATGCGAATGAGGCAAAGATTGAATATTTAGATGTGGATGTAGATACGATTACACAGCATGGCGTTGTCAGTGAACAGGTTGCCTATCAGATGGCAGCGGGAGTGGCAAAACGCGCCCATTCCGAAGTGGGAGTTGGAATTACAGGAATTGCAGGACCTACCGGAGATACACCGGATAAGCCGATCGGAATGGTCTGCTTTGGATTTTACATCAATGGCAGGACGTTCACGTCTACACAGTATTTTGGAAATATTGGACGGAACGAAGTTCGGCTGGCAAGTACGGATTATGTGTATGCGCAGCTGCAATGTCTACTCAACATACACCCTTGCACAGCGTAAGTGACGGACACATGTGTCTAACGGACGCAACGGTCTAGAAAAATTGGTTCCAAGCCAGGGCCGTTCGCACTTAATTGCTCCGGTAGCAGTACTAAATTCGCGCTATGCGCTCATTAAGTGCTGACCGTCACAAA
>USBM01000211.1 GCA_900552885.1 uncultured Clostridium sp.
CTCCTTTTGTTAACTCTTCTCCTACTACATCTGTGAATGCCTTTAAAGCCTTCTCAGCATCTTTCTTAGATAATTCAGTCTTCTCAGCCATAGCTGCAACTAATTCTGTTTTGTTCATAGGAATAGTTCCTCCTCTTAAATATTATATAGTATTTCTTTGATTCCCTGCCCCTGATAGGCAAGTCCTAGTAGTAGTTATACTCGTTTACCCCTTATTTGTCAAGCAAATAGGCGGATTCTTCGTTTTTTTGTACAAAATAGTAGAATTTTCCATGCGCCAAACTAACAAAATCTATTCATTTTGCCTTTTATCATTGTGTATTTTGTATATTTTCCCACACTAGCCATTGTCTATCTTCACCAATTTCCTTCATAATTGATTTTTGTCAAATTCTTTGATTTTTCAAGGTTTTTCTTAACTTTTTAAGGTTGGGACTTACTTTTCAAAATATATCATCCTTCCATCTGTCTTCCCAGGAAATTTGCAGCAATAATTGCCGCCTTTTGTTCCGTCTCCGTCAAAGAATTTTTTCCCTCTTTTGCAAGAACGATCACCGCCCCAATCGCATCTCCCTCACTGATGATCGTTTGAATAATCTGTCCTTCATATACATCATTATTGTCATCTGTAATCTGAATATATTTCTTCTCGCCTCTCCTTGCCATAATGGCCTCTCTGTCATTGATCGCCTCTTCCAATTCCCTGTGAATGGACTTTCCAAGCAACTCCTTCTTCGACATTCCTGCCACTGCAACGATCTGATCCCGGTCGGTCACACATACCGGACATCCAAGAATCTGTGCAGTCGCATCTACATACTCCTGTGCAAAGATTGCAAGTTCTCCGATCGGAGAATATTTCTTCAGGATGATCTCCCCGTCTTTGTCCGTAAAGATCTCTAACGGGTCGCCCTCCCGGATGCGCAACGTTCTACGGATCTCCTTTGGTACAACAATTCTTCCCAGTTCGTCTATTCTTCTTACAATTCCTGTTGCTTTCATACGAAAAACCTCCTGCTTTCTGCATACTTTCCATAATTATGCTGTGTGGGTAGTATGTGGAAATGAATTGAAAATATACATTTAATATGAATATACGCATACATTTCACGCCCAAATTCATACCATTCATACCAATTTATAAAAAGGCGGCTTCTATCCGTTATACTAAGGAAAAACCCTTATACGTTCTAAAGATTTCTATTATACAAGGAGGTTCTATTATGAAAATAACACAATCAAATTTACACAGTCTCGCATGGCTGCAAACTGCATTTTTTCTGGTTGTACTAATCATGTTCGGTATACCATGTAGCAATTCTGTCCGTTCTCTCACTATTGTACAGGCTGCATCAACCGTAAAGCCTTACACCGAAGAGGAATTAAAAGAGATCGACAGCATTGAAAAAGTGATCCTTCAAGCCCTTGAAGCAGGACAGAACAAAGCCCCTTTGAACGGCTATCACATCACAACCGACCGGATTGTAGAAGGAGATGCATTCCTGTACTTCACAGTAAAATACCCAAAATATAAAGGCGTATCCCTTTCATTTTCCTTTGCAACCGCAACTGACAGAACCGTTACCGGTGTTGACATCTATTGGAAGGATACCGACAAGAAACGTTCCGACGAGATAGAAAAAGCAACTGACGAGATTGTCAATCGGATACAGAACAGTCCACGGGAACTCAAGGATTATGAGAAAGCATTTCTCGCATATCAATGGTTATGCGAACACGTAGTGTACGACCCCAAATATGACTCGAACCTTAGCATTGGGGAAAACTCGCAAAAATTAGATCGTGATGACTTTACTGCCTATGGTGCTCTTGTGAAAGGGGTTGCCGTCTGTTCCGGCTATGCAAATGCCTACCATTATCTTCTGCAGGGACGATTAGGTATTCCCTGCGATGTAGTGGTCAATACTACCCATGCCTGGAATATGATCTATGTCGACGGACAATATTACCACGTAGATGCCACATGGGGTGACTCCGGCTCTCCGGAAGATTTTACAAAATATTTTCTTCTCACGGACAAAGAGATCCGTCAGATAAGATCTCACAAACAGTGGACGACCAAAAATAGTGTTTCCCACAAAGCCGATGGGGATTCCATTACAACAAAGAATCCCGTCTGGAATAGTTTTTCGAATCCAACCAGCACAATCCTCTATTTTGACGGATGTTACTATTTTGCGGACGGAATCTTTCTCTATCGCATTGACGATCTGCTTCACTACAAAAAGGATACCGCCGAATGTGTACAATTCCTAGATGGTATCGGAGTGACTGGTTTTGTCACCTGTTTCAATCTGAACGAATATCATAACTGCCTGTACTTTAACAGTTTCCAACGCATCTACCGGTTGAATCCCGCCGAATTAAGCGAAGAGGAACGAACCTACCATGCCGGCAGGAAGAAGAATCTCGCAAAAGACATCACAAGTCTTGTATTATCAGATGATGCCTCTGCCAGGGAATTGTTAGCGGTTGACGAAGGGGAACCCGTCAGGGAACACACCATCTATGACTTCGAAATGGATAACGGAACCATCCGTTTCCATATTCTGAATGAACCTTCGACTCCTGTTCATGAATCGAACTATCCTTATCAGCTAATAACCGAGAAGCTATTTGGCAATGACCCTGTCACAATCACCGGTGATCTCAAAGTAGGTCAGAATATTACCGCTTCCTGTGGTCTTCCACCGGCTACCCCGATGCCTTATCAGAATGCTGTCACTTACTACTCATGGTACCGGGCCGATAACCTGATCTGTACCAACACAACCGGTGTATATACTCTTTCAGAAAAGGATATCGGAAAGACTCTTCGTGTCGATGTGACATACGATAACTTCCGTGGCGAAATATCAAAAAGCATCGCCATTCCCAAGCAGACGCCAACACTTCCGGCTACTACACCGGAGCTGACCGGCTCTACCGGAACTGCATTAAAAAAGATTCTGCTTCCGGATGGTTACACCTGGAATGATCCAAGTACCGTGCTCGGTGAGCCGGGGGAGCATACTTATCCTGCCACCTACTGCCCGGATAGCAGCTTATATGAATCCGTAGATGTCGATCTGACCGTAAACGTAACAGAATGTGAGCATAGCTGGAGCGGCAAGGTATCACAGAGAGCGACCTGCATTAAAGAAGGTATCCGAACCTATACCTGCAAAAAATGTAATGCAACCAGAACGGAATCTATTCCGCTAACCAGCCATAAATGGGATTCCGGTAAGATAACAACAACTGCAACTACCACAAGTGAAGGGGTTAGAACCTATACCTGTACCGTATGCAAGCAGACAAAGACAGAAACCATACCAAAAAAGACCGGCAGCACAAAAGGGGACAACACTACCTCCCCCGGACAGAATAAGACAAATACCGATAACAGCAAGACAAATAACAAGACAAACAATAAAGCAACAAATACAACGCAAACAGAATCTGTACAGCCGGGTGATACCACAACCGTTAACAATGCAACATACGAAATTACTTCAGCCGATACCAGGCTTCGAACAGTTACCTTAACCGGTATTCCTGACGAGTCAAAGACCTATTCTGTTCCGTCCGGTGTCACGATCAACGGCAGGTATTATCAGGTAACTGCCATTGGAGATAAAGCATTTAGCGGCAACAAACGACTTACCAAGATCACGATCGGAAGAAATGTTCGCACAATAGGAAAGCAGGCTTTCTACAAATGTAAGAACCTTAAGACCATCGTGATCAAGTCTGATTCGCTGACCAGCATTGGTTCTAAGGCAATCAAGAATATCAATAAAAAGGCAAAGATTACCTGCCCGAAAAAAAAGAAGGCTGCCTATAAGAAGCTGTTTACTAAGAAAGCCGGTTATACCAAATCCATAACCATCAAATAATCACCCTTGCACAGCGTAAGCGGCGGACGTACGAAACATTATAGTTTCTCAATCAGTTGTCGGGATGTAACATAATCAACGCAGGAACGCTCAGACAATAACCTTTTTGTGCTTAATTATGGATCTATTTCTGCCGGAATCTTTGTCAAGGCCTTGCCGCGATAGCGGTGCGAAGCAGTCTTTACAAAGATTCCGGT
>USBM01000212.1 GCA_900552885.1 uncultured Clostridium sp.
GTAGAGGTCGGCATAAAATCCATTTTGGCTCATGAGTTCTTGGTGGTTGCCTTGCTCGATAATATTTCCATCTTTCATCACAAGAATCAGATCCGCATTACGGATAGTGGACAAGCGATGGGCAATGACAAAAAAAGGAGCGTCCGTCATTAATCGATATTCGTATATTGAGAATAAGGATCTGAAGTCGTTATGTTTTGATGAAATGACAGAAGAGTGGTTACAGTTTGTTGTTGATTGTAGAATGGGAAAAGAACATGATTATGATATAGTAGAGGGCCCCATGGCAGATGATCAGATATGGGATTATGTTGAAGATTATATTTCTAACAAGATAAGTAAGGCGGCTTTTTGGGAATTGGTAAAGTTTAAATATCCAACACACCAAATTGTATTTTGCACGGAGGCAGCATTAAAGACTTTAACTTTTGAAGGGAGCGTGACAGTATGATCAATATTTATTTCCCGGATGAAGAGATTACGACGAATGATCTATATTTTATTTGTTATATGATTGAGCGGGTGGCACGCAAGCTGCATCAGCGAAATCAATATGTAGTTAATACGATAGGTAAAGACGCATTTGAACATTTGATCAGTGTCGCAAACGTATTACATTGCGAGAATCCGCTGCAGGTGGAGCAGGATTGGATTGAGGAGTACAATCTAAAGACCGGAGATTTTGACATTACGGACGTGAATAAGGAATTAGCAGAGATTATTCCGACACCTTTGGAGATGGGGAAGGTGTACCAGAGACTAATTGTTGATACCTTACAACCCGGTGAGGATTATGTAGATGGAATCATACGGGTATATAATAGTGAATTGTGTAATGTGATTGATAATTATAATTGTAGCGCATTTTATGAACCGTCATATGTGATAGCGAGAGCATATCAAGAAGGTGGTTTTTAATAATAGATTGACATATAGTACAGAACAAACATTCGATTTGTTCTGTACTTTTTTTGCGTGAAATGATATACTTGTGGTCAGAATAAGAAGTAGTGGAACAGTTGGTATGACTGTATAGTTAGTCAATTTTCTGTTATACAGAAGATGGTACTAATGTATTGGCTTTTACTTTTAAAGGCTGGAATATTTTATGATAGAGAGAAAGGACGTATTATGAAGCAGTATATTACGATCAAAGGTGCGAAAGAGCACAATTTGAAGAATATTGATATTAAGATACCGAGGAATGAATTAGTGGTGCTGACCGGACTATCCGGTTCCGGTAAGTCATCCCTTGCATTTGATACCATTTATGCAGAGGGCCAGAGAAGATATATGGAGTCGTTGTCTTCTTATGCAAGACAGTTCTTAGGACAGGCAGAGAAACCGGATGTGGAGAAGATTGAGGGATTGTCTCCGGCAATCTCTATTGATCAGAAGTCGACGAACCGGAATCCGCGATCTACCGTGGGAACGGTGACGGAGATCTATGATTACTTCCGTCTGCTGTATGCGAGAATTGGTGTTCCGCATTGTCCACAGTGTGGCAAAGAGATCAAGAAACAGACCGTTGATCAGATGGTAGATACTATTATGGAACTGCCGGAGGGAACGAAGTTTCAGTTGCTAGCTCCGGTTGTCCGTGGAAGAAAGGGGCGTCATGAGAAGGTGCTTGCACAGGCGAAGCGAAGCGGCTATGTGCGTGTGATCGTAGACGGTTCCCTGTATGATCTGTCGGAGGAGATCACACTTGATAAGAATAAGAAGCATGATGTGTCGATCGTTGTAGACCGATTGGTTGTGAAGAAGGGGATTGAACGCCGGTTAAATGATTCCATCGAGGCGGTTATGAAGCTGGCAGAGGGCATTATGGTAGTCGATGTGATCGGTGGTCAGCCGCTTAACATGAGTTCCAGCTTTTCCTGCCCGGATTGTGGAATCAGTATTGATGAGATTGAGCCGAGAAGTTTTTCGTTTAATAATCCGTTTGGCGCCTGTCCGACCTGTTTTGGACTAGGCTATAAGATGGAATTTGATGTGGATCTGATGATACCGGATCAGAGTATATCGATTGCAGATGGTGCGATTGCGGTGCTTGGTTGGCAGTCCTGCACAGATAAGAAGTCGTATACCCGTGCCATTTTAGATGCTTTGGCAAAGGAATATCATTTTGACCTGAACACACCATTTAACCGGTTGTCCGAGGAAGCAAGGAATGTGATTCTGCATGGAACTAACGGACATGAAGTGAAGGTATATTATAAGGGACAACGTGGGGAAGGTATCTATGATGTGGCATTTGAGGGTCTGATCCGCAATGTGCAGCGGCGTTATCGGGAAGCGGGATCGGATTCCATGAAGGAAGAGTATGAGAGCTTTATGACGATCACGCCTTGTGATGACTGTGGAGGACAGCGTCTGAAGAGAGAGTCTCTTGCCGTGACGATAGCCGGTAAGAATATCTATGAGATCACGAAGATGTCAATTGATAAATTAGTAGAATTCTTAGACAACATGGAATTGACGGAACGGCAGCAGTTTATCGGTGGTGGAATCTTGAAGGAGATCAAGGCGAGACTGCATTTTCTTCTGGATGTGGGGCTTAATTATCTGGCACTATATCGACCGACCGGAACGCTTTCCGGTGGTGAGGCGCAGCGGATCCGTCTGGCAACACAGATCGGTTCCGGCTTAGTTGGTGTGGCATATATCTTAGACGAGCCGAGTATTGGTCTGCATCAGCGGGATAATGATAAGTTGATCGCTACGTTGAAGCATTTGCGGGATCTGGGTAATACATTGCTTGTGGTTGAGCATGATGAGGATACGATGCTTGCGGCAGATCATATTGTAGATATCGGGCCGGGTGCCGGCGAGCTTGGAGGTGAGGTTGTTGCACAGGGAACCGCAGCGCAGATTATGAAGAACAAGAAGTCGATCACGGGTGCGTATCTGTCCGGCAGGATCAAGATTCCGGTACCGGCTGAGCGCAAGCAGCCGACCGGATGGATCACGGTGAAAGGTGCCAGACAGAATAATCTGAAGAATATAGATGTACCATTTCCGTTAGGCGTTATGACTTGTGTAACCGGTGTATCGGGTTCCGGTAAGAGTTCGCTGGTAAATGAGATCCTTTACAAGCATTTAGCGAAGGAACTTAATCGTGCCAGAGTGAAAGCGGGTGAACATGACGGCATTGAAGGATTGGAGCAGCTTGACAAAGTGATCAATATCGACCAGTCACCGATCGGAAGAACACCGCGTTCGAACCCGGCAACCTATACGGGTGTATTTGATATGATCCGGGATCTGTTTGCAGGGACAAAGGATGCCAAGGCAAAAGGATATAAGAAGGGAAGATTCTCATTTAATATATCCGGCGGTCGTTGTGAAGCGTGTAGAGGTGACGGTATTATCAAGATCGAGATGCATTTCCTGCCGGATGTCTATGTACCTTGTGAGGTATGCGGTGGCAAGCGATACAACCGTGAGACATTGGAGGTAATGTATAAGGGTAAGAATATCTATGACGTGTTGGATATGACGGTGGACGAAGCATGTGAATTCTTCCAGAATGTGCCATCCATTCTTCGTAAGATTGAGACGTTGAAAGAGGTAGGACTTGGATATATCCGGTTGGGACAGCCATCTACTACGCTTTCCGGTGGTGAGGCGCAGCGTGTGAAGTTAGCAACAGAGTTGTCCCGTAGAAGTACCGGACGGACGATCTATATCTTAGATGAGCCGACAACCGGACTACATTTTGCGGATGTGCATAAGCTGGTCGAGATCCTGCGTCGTTTATCCGAGGGCGGCAATACCGTTGTTGTGATTGAGCACAATTTAGAGGTGATTAAGACGGCAGATTATATCATTGATATTGGGCCGGAAGGCGGCGATCAGGGTGGAACAGTTGTTGCAGCAGGAACACCGGAGGAGATTGCGGCGAATGAGAAGAGTTATACGGGACAATATCTGGAGAAGATTTTGAAGAAATAATAATTACCCTTGCACAGCGTAAGTGAGGACGGACGCGCATGTTGAAGGTTGTGAATCCGGCTTTTGGGTGGTGTCATGTTGCCGCAGGCACATAGCACAAGGCATACCTTCGAACTAAGCTTGCAAGCAAGCTAAGG
>USBM01000213.1 GCA_900552885.1 uncultured Clostridium sp.
CTTGTATGCAGAAGTCATCTTCTTTGGAACCTTTACCACTAACCTCTTGTTCGTTCCTTTCAATGCGTTCTTCCCAACGGACTTCTTGTTCCATGCTGTCGACTTCACTTCAAGGCTCTTTAAGTTCTTGCACTTGGCAAATGCATTCTTACCGATCCTTACTACATTCGCACCAAGCACTACCTTCTTCACCTTCTTGTTGCCTGCCAATGCCTTGGCTGCAACTGCAGTCACCTTGTATGTAATGCCATCTACCGTCACGGAATCCGGTACCTTGATCGTGGATGCCTTCTTATTCGTTGTTGCCAGATATTCCACGGTTGGATCTGCTACTGCATCGGATGTTACACGAACCTGGCACTTCCATTCCGGTACTGTCAGAACCGTTCCCTTCGCTGCCGGCTGCTTTGCGGTATTCGCACCGGTCTGGGTTGGCATTGTGTTCTGTGCCGGTGTCTGATCATTTTTCTGATCTGCTGCCGGTTTCTGATCTGGTGTTGGATCCGGTTGTTCCGGTGTTGCGGAACCATCATGCTCCCGTGCATACTGCTTTACCCATTCTGCTGCGTAAGATCCCGGTGTTGTATATATCTTCAATGCTTCCGGTAAGCCAAATGTACCACCATCATCTTCATCCTCATCGTCACTCCCTTCACGCAACATGCAATAAAACGCCTGGTCATCGATCGCTGTAACACTACTCGGTATCGTAACCTCCTGTAACCCATTGCAGCCATAAAATGCACGTTCTAAAGCAGTCACACCCTCCGGTATTGTAATACGCTTCAAGCTGACACAATTGCCAAACGCGAACTCCCCAATTGTTCCACGCAGGCTATCCGGAAGCGTAATCTCCTGTAATGCACTGCAGCCATCAAATGTGCCTGCTGCCAATGCAGACAATCCCTTCGGCAGAACTACACTCTCTAAGCTGATACAACCTGAAAATGCGCCACTACCTATCGTCTTCACACTGTTTGGAATGGTAATACTTTTTAGCTGCTTACATCCCGAAAACGCACAATCCCCAATTGCTGTGACATCATCTGCAATCTTACCATTATTGCAGCCCTGAACCAATGTCTTAGACGCACGCTCGATCAAACAGTTATCCGCAATATAATAGTTTGGATTTTCCTCAGCGACTGTAATCTCATCCAGCCCACAGTCTGCAAACGGAGTGCCATGATTTCTGCTTTTATTAATTGTCGTCACACTCGCCGGAATCCTTACACTACTCAGGCTGCTACAGTTTTCAAACGCAAGCCCTTCTATATTCTTCAAACCCTCCGGTAGTACAATCTCTTTCAGTTTGCTGCAATCTTCAAAGGCAAACGATTCAATCAGACTTACACTTGTCGGAATATTTACACTTTCCAGACTGCTACAGCCTTTAAATGTACCCCAACCGATCTCCGGCAAACCCTCCGGAAGCACGATTGTTCTCAGGCTGCTGCACCACATAAATGCACCATCCGCAATGGATTGTACACTGTCCGGGATCTCAACCTCATCTAATGCTGTACACTTATAGAATACACCACCTACACCATGTGGGTCTCCTTCCTCCCCAATCTTCATTATACCATCCGGAATTGTCACCTTCTGAATCTTATTACAATTCATAAAGGCGTAATCTCCGATCACCATAACCTTACTTCCACCTAATGTATCCGGAACTGTGATCTCTGTATCACTTCCCACATACTTCGTAATCCTTACCGTCTTGCTTTCTGTATCATCCTCTGTGATGTACTCGTATTCATAATCTCCCTCCCGTAGCGCTGCCGCCTTAGACGGAATTGCCAATGACATCACACCGATAACCATCACCAGACATGCAACCCACATTTGTTTCATCCTTTGTTCCACTTTCATACACATTCTCCTTTACTCGTTTTCTATTATTCTTTTGTTCCCGGATAGACGGTACCATCAAAGATCAATACCCCGGTAGGTTTCACATTTGTATTGCGATCTATCTGCATTTCCTTTATCTCTTCTCTGGTAAGGATCATGTAATCCGGTACCGTATACTTTGTCTGTATGGTCACCCATGCACCTGCCACATAATCCCGTTCTGCACGCCATGTATCCGTTGTCGCATCATACCGAAAGGTAACATCTGCTGTTCGGTTTGTTCCACTCAGATCTGTATATTGCATATCCCGCACTACAATATCAGAAGTTGGATGGTCTTCCCATCTTGCACCCGGAACATATACCTCATATTCATTAATATATCTTCCGTCAACCCATGTATCGGTGAGTGGTTGATACATATCCTCTAACAGATAGATAGAATCCCACTCATGCGTTCCCTTTGTCATATAAGCATATTGCGGCTCCGCCGTCTTTGCACTGGCAACACGGATCCAGCTGCTATATTGTACCGCATCCCGTTTGGCATTTGCCATCATATCTTTATAGTACTTCTCATCTTCATCTGCTAATGTCCGGTATTGTTCCCATTTTGCCTCCAACTGCTGCATAGTCACATTACATGCATAATCGCCTGCCCTGCCGTCAAAAAAGAACAGTGATTCAATACGATTACTTTGTAGTTCCTGTGCACGGAAGCAATTACGTCCGGCACCTCCATACGGCTTCTTTACTCCATCTTTACTAATATTGAACAACCAGTGTATATTGGGCACCGGTTCAATCTCACAATTGGGGTCTAACTTCTTTGCAACTGCAGCCATAAGGCGAGGCTCACTATACGAATCCAAAACAAACGGATATAACTGCTGCAAAAACATATAATCTCCACCATTTCTTGTAAACATGGTCTTATATATTTCGTCTAAGCTTCGTTCCGGATAAATGGTCGACAATAACATTGGATACGGTGTTGTACTCGTCGTACCTGCTCCAACTACCGCCTGTGGATATAATCCCAACTGATCTACTGCAGTCTGTACCGCATCTAACTTCTCAAAAAATGACATGGATGCATTCGTATATGTATCTAACAAATAATCCGTCGTTGTCTTGACTTCAGGACACTCAACTGTCTTTCCAGTATCTTTATCGTTCTTAAGCGGACACATAACCACAATAACATTAGGCTGCCATTGTTTTCCTGTGGGATCAACTGCCTTTTGAGACATCACCGTCCACGTTCCACCATCCGTATTCGATCTATTGTAGTTTTCAAAGATATATCCACCACTCACACGCCCCGTATATTTATTCTCATATACAACATCGTGAAAACGTATACTTGTCCGCATCAATATCGTTGGCTCATCACTATATTTGCTGTCCTTATCCACAAAATAGAAACTGTTCGGATTCGGATTATCCGTCTTCACATAGAAATACCTGTTAAACGGCGGTAACAGTGGTGTAACCGAATACGAATAGGGATCCTCATCCTCTTTTGTGACCCTAATCTTATATATTACCTTCACTGTTTTTTTCTTTTTCCGCTTCTTATACTGTATTGTCTCTTTTAATTGAACCGTTCCCTTTTTCTTAGCTGTCACCTTCAAAGTTTTTCCTTTCTTCTTTACAGCAACAACTCCTTTCTTCGACAATCGATACGATACCTTTTTAACCTTGTACCCCTTCTTCATCGGTGCTTTCAATGTCGTTTTCTTTGTACCCTTTAACGACAGAGAAAGTTCTTGCTTCTTCACCTGCTTATGTTGTTTCTTGCCAGCTGCTTCCACCGAGAGCATTGGTACACATAGCAGACAGAGTAACAACAAAAAGCTTGTTACGCATTTTCTTCTCATAATCGCTTCTCCCTTGCATTTCTTATGTAATTTTGCTGTCTGAATTTTAACATACTTTCTTTCCTATTTGCAGAATCGGGACTATTCGACATCTGCAATGTCATAATCTACCAAAACATAAAAATAACAGCAGGTTATCCACAATGGATTCCTGCTGTTATCTCTATTCCATCTTACTTTTCTTGTTGTATCTCTAACACTTTCTTACAGATCAACTCTTCATCACAATCTGTTCCGCACTGTTCTATGACAGATACAATCTCTGCAATTACATCCTCGGTCTCTTCTAATTCATCTGCAATGTCTGGAATGTTCTTTCCCTTTTGTAGCTTTCTACA
>USBM01000214.1 GCA_900552885.1 uncultured Clostridium sp.
CATATCCTCATAGGTATCAGACTCTGCCCTGTATACGGTGATCTGTACATCTGTACCTTCCTTACCCTTGATATAATTACTTACCAGTACATCCAGGCTTTCCCCTGCTACCGGAGTATCCCCTACTTTGTATATGATATCCCCGCTGTGCCCGGTGATTTTCTACGGCCAAATGCCATCGTAATATTATAAATACCAACGGGTGTTTTCCGGTCACCCTGTTTTTCTTTATGTATTCCGTTCTGTCCGACATATGCATTACACGATATAATCTTTTCCCATTGATATTCGTCGTATTCGCAATTCGTATCCATTAGTTGTTCTGTGGATTCGTTGTTTGTCAAATTCCCAGAAGATATTTTGATTTTTTCCCACATTTCGACAGTTGCATTACTGTCGCCTTTATATTTAACAAAAATCAATCTATCTGTTTTCGTATTAAGATAATTGTCCTTTATATCATTCCATCTTGTTTGATCATACTTCTTTTTACCATAATCCCTTGCCTCAGCCTTGGTAGAATTTGCACCACATAATACAAAACAACATATCATCATTACTATAGCAACTTTTTTAGTTGGTCTCATTACATATCCTCTTTTCATAATCTTATTCCTCACCATATACAAAAATGTATACTGTTCATTGTTCCATGTCTTATCATTCCTCTTACGTTCTTAACACTTGCATCAAACTATCTTTTATGTTCAACCGCTATTTGCACAAATTTCACACCCAGGAATCCAAATAAACTTCCAAGCAATGCCCCCGCCAATACATCCGACGGAAAATGCACATACAGATACAGTCTCGAAAATGCCATTAAGACTGCACACACTCCGGCAATCACCTTATATCTCCTCTTCACCGGCATCATACAGACCACAACGAAGAATTCAAATGCCGCCATCGTATGCCCGGAAGGAAACGAATAATCACCAAGCGGATCCACCAGCAATTCAAAATGTCCGACCAGGTCATAAGGTCTTGTACGTCCTACTATATTCTTGATCATCATGTTTCCAAATATCAGTCCAAACATCAATGCCGTTGCAAGCGATGCTCCCCATTTTCGGTATGCCGGAACAGCAAGTAAAACTAATGCAACCACAATATAGATCCAGCCCTTCTCACCAAGGCTTGTAAACCGCGGCATGAACCAATCTAAAAATCCACAGCGTACTGTATTCTGTATACCATTCAATATGTGTAAATCCGTTTCAATAATCCAATCTGTCATGTATCTCCTCCAATCTTACCTGTTTCTCATTTCCCGGTACACGAATTCTAAAATATCCAAAAGGAACTTATCTATTATTTAAAGTTAATGAGACTACAACATCCCTATCACAAGTCAGATATTATCCATTGCACATCTCTTATTCTACCCGGAACAGACAACCGGAATACGCCGGCAGATCCATCATACACTGTCCGTTTCGTACCGGAATTCTTCGTCCACTCTTTGTATCTCCTCCATAAATCACAGCATCTGTATTCACTAATTCCACCAATTCATGATTGCCGGAAAGTTTCACCAGATAATTCCTGTATGGAGCATCACCAAAATTAAACACAGTTAATATCTGTTCTCCACCTGCATGCCTTGTATAGGCATAGACCAAATCCCATGCTCTATCACCGATCACACACTGATAACAGTCCGGATTATATTCCCCTTCATATAATGCCGGATGTGACAGATAAATATGATTGAGATCCTTCATATATCTTGTAAACATCCGGTGCATCGGATAAGCTTCTAACACGTCAAAATCCTGTGGCCGGTACTCTGCCCATTCCCGGAACTGCCCGATCTCATTTCCCATGAAGTTCAATTTCTTGCCCGGATGTGTAAACATATATAAGAATAATGTACGACACTGTGCAAACTTCTCTTCATACTCTCCATACATTTTATCTATGATCGTCTTCTTTCCATGCACCACCTCATCATGTGAGAACTCCAGCAGATACAGCTCATTGTAAAAATAATGCATTGAAAACAACAGATCCTGATAATGTTCCCGGCGTTCCTGTGGAGAATACGCAAAGAATCTCAACGTATCATTCATAAATCCCAGATCCCATTTGTAATCAAAGCCAAGACCTTCATACTGCACCGGAGCCGTTACTTTGAGAAAACTCGTAGAATCCTCCGCATATAACACCACGTGTGGATGTCTTTCATGCAAACCTTCATTCAGACTTTGTACGAATTGCAGAGCGCGCTCATTAACGCCACACTCCTGCCTTCCCCGCCAATAAATGATATTCGAGATTGCATCAAACCGCAGGCCGTCAAAATGATAATCGGTAAGCCAGTAATCCGCACAGGATTTCAAAAAACTTGCCACCTCACCTTTGGCGTGAATGAAATTGTAAGATCCCCATTCACTCTTTGTCACATCACTTGCCGGCAACTCATAAAGCGGCGTTCCATCAAACTCACAAAGTCCATAATCATCTACTGCAAAATGCACCATTACAAAATCTAAGATCACACCGATTCCTGCCCGGTGACATTCATCCACAAACTGTTTCAACCCATCACACGTTCCGTATCGTGCGGTTGGTGCAAAAAATCCGGTACACTGATATCCCCAGGATTCATCCATCGGATGTTCCGCTAATGGCAATATCTCCACATGGGTGTATCCCATCTCCTTCAGATACGGGATCAACTCCTGTGCCATCTCTTCATATCGATACCAATGACCATCCTTCGTTGCTTTCCATGAACCAAAATGCATCTCATAAATATTCATAGGACGGTCATATCCTTTATCTGTATTCTGCATCCATTCCTCGTCTGTAAATGTATACCCATTCCGACTGCGGATAATCGATGCTGAACACGGTCTTAACTCCATTCCAAATCCATACGGATCTGCCTTATCTGTCACACTCCCATCATAATGGTAGATCCGGTATTTATACATCTGCCCTTCTTTCGCATCCTTGATCTTCACCTCATAAATACCACCTCTGCCCTGACAGGCCAGTTCTGTATCATGCCAGTAATTAAACTCTCCAATCACTGTAACCCGTCTTGCCTTTGCTACCTCTACACTCTAATACCCGGAATCTATCTTGCCTTTGGTGCATATACGCGGAAAATCACACCATCTTCTTCGATATGTGCACCAAAATACTCATATGCTTTCCACTCATTACCTCTGTAAAAATCATCTATATTCATATGTCTTCCCATCCTAAACTACTTCTATATACAAACAGTGTCTTGGATTCACAGGCTGAATTCCACACAAATGCATAGCAATAACTAAATTATACGAAAATGTTTCATAATCGTCAACCAAGTGCATATACTGAATAGAAAAGAACAGAGGGCAACTGCAATGGAACAATTTCCACGTCATCCATTAAATGTGATCACAAACAACAATCCTATGTCCATGCTTGAAGCCCTGATTCCTTTTGTCGATTATTCGATGAAACTTCCGCTTGCCCTTTTGATCAAAGCAAATGAGATCATGCTGATCATGAGAGCCTTTCAATCCCTTGATTATTTATCCCGCATTGGTTTACATAATCCTTCTAAAGATCCGATGGATATGCTCGGCTCCCTGACCGGAATATCACCGGAAATGCTCAAAATGATGATGTCTGTCCTCAATAACTCCGATACCGCCGGAAACACCGATCTGCTTTCCTCCTTGATAGGTGGCGGTCAACCTCCTCCCGATGTATCCTCTCTGTTTTCCCATATGTCGACAGACTCACACTCCGGCACAACACCCCCCTTTACAAACGATACTCCACCTTCCCCGGAATCGTCCACCTATAGCACGCCACCGGATGAAACAACTTCCTTCGATGATCGCATCCGGCAGATTCTGTCCGAATATGATATGATGCAGGCTGCCGAACTCGACCAAGCGCACGTTTCCTCTTCTACAACGTAAGTCGAGTTGGATGCGAAACATTTTGTCTTTAGAATCAGTTGAAAGGATATAACATATCATCGCAGGCACACTCGCGTTACGACTCGCACGCAGCAGTACTAGGCTCGAAAATACCTCGC
>USBM01000215.1 GCA_900552885.1 uncultured Clostridium sp.
GCATTAGTGTCTGCTGCGTGCGAGTCGTAATGCGAATGTGCCTGCTGCAACATGACACCACCCAAAAGCCGGGTTCATACACTCCTAACATGCGCGTCCGTCTTCACTTACGCTGTGCAAGGGTATTATTCCCATTTGAAGATGATCAATCCTACAACAGCCACCACAATACCGACACACTTTATGAACGAAAACGGCACTTTCTCCACTCCGAAAAGTCCAAAAAGTTCGATCAGATAACCAACCAACACCTGCGTAATTACAATAGCAAGGATGGCCTTGGCCGGTCCAAGGCTTGACATACTCTGGATCACCGTAAATGTAATAAACGCTCCGATCACACCTCCAAGCAGCATATATTTGCGATCAATATGAAACAGATCTCCAATCGGAATCTTCCCCTGTTCCATGAATAAGAAAAATCCAACACACACAAGAAATCCTGTCAACTGCACAAAACAATTTGTCAGCCACGGTCCTGTCTGTTTGGTTACACCGGTATTGAACACACCCTGAATGCTCATTAATGCACCGGATATCATAGCAATTAAAAAGCCCCACATACTAACTTCCTCCATTTTTCAAAAATTTTTCCATGTTATTAGTATATGAGACTTTTTGCATATTCTATTCATTTATTTTATCTTTTCTTCTAATGTGGACTGTAACCAGTTAAGCTGTTCTGCTGCATCCTGTCCATCCCAGATCGCATCAAAGGCAATACTGCTATCTACCAAATAATCCCCCAATACCATAACCTTCGGAACCGGTTTGGAATTCAGATATTGCGCGTATAGAACGCTTTGCATGGAATCAAACCCATCTCCTAAATTACGCACCGGAAGCTTACCATTACCTGCATACTGCTGGGCACTGCATGCATAACTTAAATAAAAAGCAAACAGATTACCGGCTGCCGTATCATTACCATATGGATTCACAAATGCACCATATGTCGTAGATAACGTTGTAGATGATAAATCTGCGGTCAGACTTGGTACATATGCAATCTGATAATTCGTTGTATTCCCATCGTCCTGCGATGTCTCGTCCTGTGCCGTATCATCACTTTCCTGTGTAGTTTCGTCCTGTTCCGTATCCGTCTGATTTTCGTCTACATCTTCTGTGTTCTGCTGACCCTGCATTTCATAAAGGGTTGGTAGAATATCCGACTTACATAATCCTAACACAAGTGTTCCGTCCTTGATCCGGTTCATAACCGTATCATGCGATATATTATTCTTATTCATCCACAAATAAGCACTTAATGATTGGAAATACTGCATCGCTGCAACACATTGTTCATTATTGACCTCGATACTCCCGGATTCATCTCCGTTCTCTCCAAACAGATTAGCGTAAGATGCGAGAAACATCGTATTTATATACGGATCTGCTACATCCCAACGAAATACTGCTTTCGTTGAACCGGTATCCTCATATTCATCCAGGAAAGCCAGTATATCATCAACGGATGCCGGCGCATTCTCAAGCAGATTAGCATCATACACCAGACAATAGGTATCAAAATAGACCGGATAACCATATTGTTTGTTCTTATAGGTAAGTGCTTTCTTGGCTGTCCCCGGATATTCTTTCTGCCAGAATGCTTCATCAAAGGTTGTATTCTCTTCTGTCATACCTCCGGACACCGCATATTCCAATTGGTCATTTCCCATCAGATACACATTCGGGCCCTGCGCCTTCTGATTCGCCTGATTCATATCCTCAAACAGACTGACTCCATCATAATATACCAAATTCACCTGAATCCCATAAGTATCCCGAAATTGCTTTGCAGCATCTTCCAAAAACGCTTTATCTGTATCATTGGTATACCAACAGGTAAGTTCCTTTGCCTTCACCTGACTCTTCCAGTTAGCCATTCCGTTATCATAGGTAACCGCTTTCTTCTCCTGTGTCGTCTTCTGTGTCTGCTTACCACATCCGATCACCATACACAACAGGCACACAAGAAGAATTGCACATAGTTTCCTTGATCTTTTCATACATTCTCTCCTTTATTAGAACAAAGGCTCCTTCAAAATAGCAGTTCCAATACCTTTCTCTGTAAAGAACTCCAATAACAGACAATGCTGTACCCGACCGTCCAATACATGGACTCTGGACACTCCGTTCTCGATTGCATCAATACAGTTGGTAAGCTTCGGTAACATACCGCCACCAACAACACCTTTCTCGATAAAGGACTTTGCTTCCTGGATATCCATCTCTGAAATCAGTGTGTTGCGGTCATTTGGATCAATAAACACACCCTCAATATCTGTAAGGAATACCAGCTTCTCTGCCGAGATTGCTTTTGCAATCGCACAGGCTGCATCATCCGCATTGATGTTATAACTCTCAAATTCTTCTGAAGAACCAATCGGTGCAATTACCGGGATAAAATCATTCTCGATCAGGGTATCCAATACTTTACTGTTGACCGACTTCACCTCGCCAACATATCCGATGTCCTTGCCACCCGGCATCTTCTTTGTTACTGTCATGAGACCCGCATCCTTACCACTGATACCGACTGCATTGAGCCCAAGCTTCTGCATCATCTGAACCAGACCTTTATTCACCTTGGATAATACCATCTCAGCAATCTCCATGGTCTCCGCATCTGTTACACGCAGACCATTGATAAACTCCGGTTCTTTACCAATCTTCTCTACCCACTTGCTGATCTCTTTACCACCACCGTGAACAATGATCGGCTTCATTCCAATCAACTTAAGAAGTGCAACGTCCTTGATCACATTGTATTTCAAATCCTCATCCAACATGGCACTTCCACCATACTTAACAACAACCTTCGTACCATTAAACTTCTGTATATATGGCAATGCCTCAATTAAAGTCTGTGCTTTTGCAATTACCTGCTCCATATTATTATTCTGATTGATCATCTCTTACTACCTGTCCTCTCTATCTCATATCCAACTTAGACAATGGTACAACCCACAAAATAATGTCATAAGTTATACAATTACATATTATGTACACAATTACGGGAACATTGGTGCCTGCTCTAATCCCATCGTTTCCGGTAAACCAAAGATCAGGTTCATATTCTGAATTGCCTGTCCTGCGGCACCTTTTACCAGATTATCCAACGCACCCATTGCAACAATCCGCTTTGTTCTCTCATCAATCTTAAAGTTGACATCCACATAATTACTGCCCTCTACCCAGCGTGTCTCCGGCGGGACATCCTTATCCAGGACGCGGATAAAATGCTCTTTTGCATAGTACTTATCATAGATAGCACGAACCTCATCATATGTATAATCCTTTATCATATTACCATATGCAGTCACTAAGATTCCCCGCTGCATCGGAACTAAATGAGGGGTAAAATTAAGCATAATCTTCTGGCCACATGCATAGCCTAACTGTTCCTCAATCTCCGGTGTATGACGATGTGTTGTTACACCGTATGCTTTAATATTCTCATTAACCTCACAATACAGATTATTGATCTTGGCTCCTCTTCCTGCACCCGAAGTACCGGACTTTGCATCAATGATAATACTGTTCGGATCGATCACACCTTCTTTTACCAGCGGATACAGAGAAAGGATCGAACACGTTGTGTAACATCCCGGATTCGCAATCAACCGTTTTCCCTTAATATCCTCTCTGTTAATCTCACATAAACCATATACCGCCTCTTCAATATACTGTGGCGACTTATGTTCAATACCATACCACTTTTCATAAGTTGATACATCCTTGATACGAAAATCTGCACTCAAGTCAATAATCTTAACCTTGGATAAAATGTCATCATTCACCAGTGATGCACATAATCCCTGTGGAGTTGCAGTAAAGATCACATCTGCTTTTGCTGCTAACTCATCCATATTATCATCTAAGCACTTGGCATCTACGATCTCAAACATATTTCCAAACACTTGATAATACTGCTTGTCAATATAGCTTCTTGACCCATACCAGACAATCTCTGCTTCCTTATGTCCCAATA
>USBM01000216.1 GCA_900552885.1 uncultured Clostridium sp.
ACTCCTTAAATAAGTTCAGCCTTATCTAATACTTCCTGTGGTACTTTAATACCAAGCTTTTCCATCTGAGCTTTATTCAAGTATTTAATCCGTATTGGATTATGTTTGCAGATCATCGTGTACATGGCATAACAACATAATCCCTCAGGAAGTCAGTTTCTGTCATCCTGAGGGATTTGTTATATCTCGCATCTTTTGCGAATATGTGATGGAACGATTATGCGTTCTTTTTTGCTAAATATTCATTGATATCGTGAAGTAATACTTCAACATCCATTCCGTGAACCTGAGCAGCTTCCTCTAATGTTTCACCCTGGGCAGATGGACATCCCGGGCAATGCATTCCGTTTGCCATCAAAATTGCTGCGTTACCAGGATCGATGGTAATAATCTCGCCAATCAACATATCTTTATTCACTGTCTGTGCCATAATAATGATTCCTCCTGATTATACTTTGCATTATCTTAAGTGTTGCCATAACGAAGTTATTATATACAGTTTTGTGTGAAAATGCAACCTTTTTACTCGGCAGATGATCATGCTATGAAATAAATAATTATGAATAAATGGTCATAAATAATCATAGAAATGTCATAAATGGTCAAAGTTTATACATTGAAAGTCATAATTTCTTTTTATATAGTGTAGATAGAGTTTTTGAGTAGAGTTCTTATGACATAACGGATCCGGTTGCTCTATGATTCAGAATTCTAATTAAGGAAAATTGTGAACAGACTCTTTGTTATACACACATATGCACAATTCAGGGTCTGGAAAGGAGGGATGTGATCGTTTACGGCATTATAAGTGAATATCATTTGAAAAATGTATTTTCGTTAAAAATTAGATATGTATAGAGGTCCAGAAGTGAAACTTAAATATTAAATAAAGAAAACAAAAAAAAAGATGTGAGATCAGGCTGCCCTTTGGGCAGCCTGATTATGCTGACGGAACATATTATCTTAGAAAACGACAAGTGCCAATAGCAATGGCATAGGCGATTTCTTTTTGATAATTGGAGTCTGTCAGGCGGGAAGATTCATCCGGGTTGGATAGAAAACCGCATTCGATCAGGATGGAAGGAACGGAAGAGTTTTTAAGGAGATAATAAGAGTCGGTTGCTTTACTCTGCCTTGTGTTCGCGGGATCAAAGTCTAAAAGACAGTCCTGTACGATCTTTGCAAAAACTTCGTCTGATTTTCGACCTTGAAAATAAAATGTCTGGGCTCCATGTTGGATCGTATCAGGATAACTGTTTTGGTGAATGCTGATCAGACAGGCTGCATTTTTTTCTTTGGCAAATTGGATCCGATGATTCAGATCGGAACGTTTTTTATTGGAGACAGAGGTATCTGATAATTCACAATCGGTTTCCCTTGTCATATATACCGTATAATCCTGAGCAAGCAGATAGTCTTTCAGATAGAGTGCAATTGCAAGGTTAATGTCCTTTTCTTTGATGCCATCAGCACTGATCTTGCCGGGGTCGGAACCGCCATGTCCTACATCAATCACGATCACTGTTTTGTTACGGTGCAGTGCGATCACTTGTCGGGACAGATTGTGGCAAAAAGGAAAGATGCCGATTAGGAACAAAGCAAAGGCACTATAGAATAACAGCTTTTTCTTCATAACAAGGTTTCCTTTTTCCTATGGATGCGTTTATATTATTCCTATGAAAAAACGGATCTGTCTATGCCAAAATGTTGCGAAAGA
The DNA here is from genome assembly GCA_900552885.1 of uncultured Clostridium sp. GTDB lineage: Bacteria > Bacillota > Clostridia > Lachnospirales > Lachnospiraceae > CAG-590. The sequence goes on from USBM01000216.1 coordinate 1,718, forward strand.
TCGGAAAGTAATATATAATAGCAACCGGGTAAAGGATAGAATGAGAGTATTCCTTAAGATATAGAAAGAGGCGTTTTGACACATGGGACAGGAATTGGCAGGGAATGATGTTGCAACACAGATCGTGGATGTTACATCGTGTGAACAGAAAGAAGAGGAACTTGCGGCGGCTTTAGCAGATGCGGCAGGATGTCTGAAGGATGGTGGTCTGGTGGCATTTCCGACAGAGACAGTGTATGGACTGGGCGCAGATGCGTTGAATGAGACGGCTGCGAAGAGAATCTATGCTGCGAAGGGAAGACCGTCGGATAATCCGTTGATCGTCCATATTGCTAAGGTAGAAGATCTGGAAGTATTAGGGTATCCGAACGAGAAAGCATATGCGTTGGCGCACGCTTTCTGGCCGGGACCGCTTACGATCATATTGCCGAAGAAAGAGATTGTACCGCATGGAACCACAGGAGGTCTGGATACGGTTGCAATCCGTATGCCATCACATCCTGCAGCACTGGAACTGATCCGGCAGTCCGGTGTATATGTAGCGGCACCAAGTGCGAATACATCAGGAAGACCGTCGCCGACGAAAGCAGAACATGTCATAGAAGATATGATGGGAAAGATTGAATATATTATAGATGGAGGACCGGTAGGAATTGGCATCGAATCTACGATTGTGGATGTCAGTGGAGAGGTTCCGTCTATCCTGCGGCCGGGATTTATTACAAAGAAGATGTTGGAACAGATCATTGGAGAGGTGTCGATCGATCCGGCATTAGAGCGGCCGATGGAAGGTCTGCATCCGAAAGCACCCGGAATGAAATATACGCACTATGCACCGAAAGGACAACTGAGTCTTGTGGAACTCAGGGATCCGGAGGATATTAGTGGTCAGGATCGGGTGACGAAGAAGATCTGTGAGTTGGCAGACGCACAGAAAGCAAAAGGATACCGTGTTGGTATTATGGCACCGGAAGAGACTTTGATGGCATATGAGGGACATGCAGATGCACTGGTGTGTGTGGGAGCGCGTAAGGAACGGGATACGGTTGCGGCAGGTTTATATGCAGCATTACGGGAGTTTGATGCGGCAGGAGCAGATTATATTTATGCAGAGAGTTTCCGTGGCGAAGGATTATCTTATGCGATTATGAATCGTCTGTTAAAGGCAGCGGGACAGAGGGTCATCCGGGTATAGATATATAGATTAGAAGGCATCATTTCGCATCCGGCATGAAGGCGGATGTGTATACGATAAGGATATGAGAGTGAAGAAAGGAGAACCATATGATAGCGTTAGGTTGTGATCATGGCGGATATGCGTTAATGCAGGAAGTGAAGAAACATTTAGAGGAAAGAGGATTGGAATACAAGGATTACGGATGTTATTCGGAAGAATCTGTGGATTATCCGGTGTATGCAAAAAAAGCTGCAAATGCGGTTGCAAGTGGAGAGTGTGAGAGAGGAATTCTGATCTGTGGAACAGGAATCGGAATTTCTATTACGGCGAATAAGGTGAAGGGTATCCGTGCTGCACTTTGCCATGACTGTTTCAGTGCACAGGCAACCAGAGAACATAATAATGCCAATATGCTTGCTATGGGAGCAAGGGTGATCGGACCGGGATTGGCACTTAAGATTGTAGATACTTTTTTGGACACCCCATTTTCAAATGAGGAGAGACATGTACGTCGTATTCAGATGATTGAGGAGTAGCGCATATGAAAATGTTAGCATTAGTCAGTCAGCTTGCGATTGCCATGCTTACGGCAATTCTGATCAGTGGTGGCGTTGGCTATGCCATTGATGCATATTGTGGTACGAATCTTTTTGTATTTTTTTTGATTCTTGGTGTGGCAGGAGGATATAAAGCCTGCTACAATATTATTTGCAAATTCTTAGGCAGAAAAAGTCTGTTTCATGATAAGGATCAGTAGGAGGCATTGACATGGAATTTAGTTCCCGTTATTTTTGTAATACAGACTGTGAATATTTTCCGTGTCATACCGGTGCCACAGAACAGAAGTTTAACTGTTTGTTCTGTTATTGTCCGATGCATCCATATGAGCATTGTTTAGGTGCGCCATCTTATATTACACTCGCAGATGGTACCCGGATCAAAGACTGCAGTCATTGTCTGTTTCCGCATCAGCCGGAGCACTATGACGCAATCATGGAATTTTTGAAAAATCCATTATAGAAGGGCTGTATTATACTTGAGGATGGATACATAGCGATGATACAAAAAGAGAAATGGTGACGGCAGCTTCGTCGTCCAT
>USBM01000217.1 GCA_900552885.1 uncultured Clostridium sp.
ATTATTTTTCTCTTTGTTATCTTTGGTTTTTTTTTATATTTATTTTTTTTTTTTTTTTACCTTTTTTTTTTTTTTTTTTTTTTTTTTCAAGCAGAAGACGGCATACGAGACGCCTAAGTGACTGGAGTTCAGACGTGTGCTCTTCCGATCTATAGTCAGTGGATTATTTTAGCCTGAATGCTGTCATATATGTAACATGTTAGTAAATCTTCCTTTTTACTTTTGTGAAAATTTGCATATTTTGCATTGTTTTTTTGATCATATCATACATTTTCCTCAACGATTGTGCATTATATTGGACAAAGTGAACATTTTAATAATGTATATACTATATCCCGTTTGCAATGCATAACGCCTGCATTATCATTTCATTTCAACAAAGAAACACATGAAGCTTACTTTGTCACTGGTTGCATTGCGATATATATGCATCTGATCCGTTTCAAACCGAAACACCTGTGACTTCCCGACTACATGCTGCTCGCCACGACATTCCACTGTCACCTCGCCATCCATCACAGCCAGATATTCCCGTGTCTTCTCTCCATGTCCACCACTGATATATTCCGCTCCGGGCTCAATATCGATCCGGTAGATCTCAACCTGATGATTATCTTCATATGGGAAACACGTCCATACACGATACTTTCCCTCTAATTCCTTCGTTGGAATCATTTTCTCCGGTGTTACCAGACAGGCATCCATGGGCGGTGCTGCAATCAATTCCTGAAATGTGATCCGCATTCCACTCGTAACCTTACCTAACACGCCTAAGGATGGATTCGCTGTTCCTTTCTCAATCTGTGCCAGCATACTCTTGCTGACACCCGTCTGCTCTGCGACTGCATCTAAACTCATTCCCTTTGAGGTTCGTATTCGTTTCAAATTCATTGCTACATTGTGTGACAAATAATCCATACCTATACCTTCACTCCTTGTATCTCTTTAGCGAAAAACAGCGGCTGCATACAGCCGCTGCCTTCTAAAAAGTTTCATTTATACCCATTATGACATATACAGTACGTCAGTGCAAGGCAGATTACACACATCATTTACTGCTGCACTCTTTCACTGCAGCCTCAAATATGTCAAGACCTGCTTCCAACTGCTCATCAGTAATAACAAGTGGTGCCAGGAATCGAATGACATTGTTATAGGTTCCGGCTCCCTCCACCAGCAATCCGTTCTTTGCACAGGTCTGTATGATATCTGCTGTCAATGCTGCATCCGGCTCCTTCGTCTCCGGATCTTTCACGAACTCAATACCGATCATGCCGCCAAGGCCACGCACATCACCAACCACAGGATATTTCTTCTGTATCTCTTTATAACGAGCCGTTACCTTCTTACCAATCTCAACGGAACGATCTGCCAAATGATCCCGCTCCATGATCTCAATCGTCTTAAGGGATGCTGCACAAGCAAGCGGATTACCGCAATATGTACCACCGATCGTACCAGGAGCAACCCCTTCCATTACCTCTGCTCTTGCAATAATGGCAGATAGCGGAACGCCTGCTGCAATGGACTTCGCTGTTGCAATAATATCCGGCTCCACACCCGCCTCTTTCCAATACTCGGATGCAAACATACGACCGGTACGGCAGAATCCGGACTGTACCTCATCTGCGATCAGTAAAATACCATTGTCATCACAGATCTTGCGAACCGCCTTGATCCATTCAATCGGTGCCGGAATGAATCCGCCTTCACCCTGTAATGGCTCTACCACAATCGCTGCGATCGTATCTGCCGCTGCACACTGTTCAAAAACTGCTTTGATAGAATCAATATAGTATTCTACTTCCTTCTCTTCCGGAAGACCTTCCGGATTTCTATAATAATATGGAAACTGTGCACGGAACACACCATCCGCTAACGGTCCCATGCCTGCTGCATACGCCTTCTTGGAAGTCATAGTCATCGTATAATAGGTTCTTCCATGAAAGGCTCCGGAAAATACAATGATATTCGACCGTCCGGTATATCCCTTTGCAACCTTGACTGCATTTTCATCCGCCTCTGCACCACTGTTAGCAAAGAATACCTTCTTCTTATCACCCTTAACCGGTGCAATAGAGCCTAACTTCTCAGCCAATGCCACATAGCCCTCATGCGTCACAACATTAAACATACCGTGAAAATACTTGTCTGCCTGTTCCTTTACTGCCTCTACAACCTCCGGTTGTGAAAATCCGATATTCAATACACCAACACCGCCAATCCAGTCAAGGAACTTATTGCCATCCACATCCTCGATCATGGCACCCTCGCCCCGTTCAATGACAACCGGATAACCGCAACGGATTGCGGATGGTACGGCTGCTTCTCTTCGATCAATGATAGCCTGTGCTTTTGGTCCCGGTAACGTCTCTGTGATTATTTTTGGTAAATCTGTTCTTAACATACTGCATTCCTCCTGTACACTTTGCATTTGTGGTGCAAAACCATATATCTTACTATAGATTGTTGTATGCATCCGCATATTAGCATTTTGCACCTTTATGTCCTTATAAAGAAAAAAGGACCACGATATATACTAAGTACACCGTTGTCCTTAACTGCTTATAAGTATGCCACAGTTTCCTTTGGATTACCATATTCCGTCAGCACAACATTTTTCACATCAGTTGTGCTGTCAGCACAATATACCATTTGACATTTATTATACAAAGTAGTATTCTCCTTACAAATGCAACTGCCGGCACAATTCGCCGGATTTCATGATACAATCCGTGTGACATATTACACATAGACAAAGGAGGCTCTTTATGTCTTTGATTTTAAAGGATGTTTATGAAGATACAAAAAGAATCTATGGTTTAGAACTTCTTGCCGGTAGTAAAGGTCTGTCCGGCATTATGAACTGGGTCTATCTCGCAGAAGATGCAACCGCATCGGATTTTCTAAGTCCCGGTCAGCTTGTCATTACAACCGGGGTCAGTCGTCCCCATTCCTCCGCCTGGCTATCCGAACTCATACAGATGCTGATACAGGCACACACCTGTGGTCTGATCATTAATGTTGGGAATTATATCACCGAAGAAGATATTACCAAAGAGATCCGGCAGTTATGTGAGGATTCCGATTATCCATTATTTATCATGCCCTGGAAGACGCATATTGCTGACATCACACATGATTATTACAACCGGATCTTTGCCGATAACCAGACTGAACAGACACTTACGAATGCCTTCCTGAATCTGGTTCGTACTCCCTTTGACACCTCCTATAGTGTATCTGTGTTAGAAGAATACGGTTATTCCGCTCATCAGCCATACGGCATCTTATACCTGCAGGCAGACGGATGGAATACGGATACCGCACGGAATATATCCCGTACTGCCAAGGCCGCACATCCACAATGCCACATCTGTATCACCAGACAGTATCTTGCCATTATCATTCCCCAGCCGGATACCGCCGAACTGTGTGGTATTGCAGAGAAACTTCTCCATACCCATACTTTGCACGCACCAAATAGCAGTCTGTATATCGGAATCAGTAACACCTGTAACGGATTCGATGCATTCGCCAGATCCTTCTATTATGCCAAGTCTGCCGCTAGCATTGCACACTACCGGCAACAGGCAATATGCAACTTTGACAACTTAGGCTTCTATAAGATACTGCTATCTGTCAGTGACCGTACATTATTAAAGGATTATGTCCGGCAAATGTTAGGTCCTGTATTCGATTATGATGAACAGCACCACAGCAGCTACACCGATACTCTTTATCAATATCTACTATGCGACGGCAGTATTCTACGCATTGCAGATGCCTTGTACTGTCACCGCAATACGGTCAATTACCGGGTTAAATTACTGAAAGAAACCCTTCATTATCAATTAGATGATACACATACCCGTTGCGAACTGCTGATTGCCTATCAGATTCAGGAATTCCTGACGTTAAATCTCTGACTCTTGAAAAAATTTTAAAATCTCCTTGTGTATTTGG
>USBM01000218.1 GCA_900552885.1 uncultured Clostridium sp.
GAGTAGCGAGAGCGTGCCTGCGATGATATGTTATATTCTTGCAACCGATTCACAACCTAACATTTCGTGCGTCCGTCCTCGCTTACGCTGTGCAATGGTGATTAGAGCATCTTGTGGATCATTGCCAGCACTTCTTCTCCAAGTTCTTTAGAAAGCTTCCGGGCATCCTCCAATGAGGTTCCCTTTACACCATAGTAGAATTTAACCTTTGGTTCTGTTCCTGATGGTCTTACACACAACCATGCAGAATCGCTCATATCATAGTAAAGTACGTTAGAATTCGGAAGACCTGTTGTAGTCACCTCACCGGTTGCAAGATTCTTAATTGTGTCTTTCTTATAATCTCTTGCAGATAATACTTCGTACTTGCCAATCTTAGCAGGTGTATTCTCTCTTAATGTATTCATAATCTCCTGAATCTTAGCAAGACCTTCAATACCCTTCAGAGACACAGACTGGATTGCATCGATGCAATATCCGTACTTCTCATACATGTCAAGCATCGCATCCCATAATGTCTTACCCTGGCTCTTATAATATGCTGCTGCTTCACAAAGTGCCATTGTTGCAACAATTGCATCTTTATCTCTTGCATGCGTTCCGATCAGGCAGCCATAACTTTCCTCAAATCCGAACAGATATGTTCCCTTACCGGTTGTCTCAAAGTTAAGAATCTGCTGTCCGATATATTTAAATCCGGTCAACACCTCGATCAACTTGATATTGTATCCCTTAGCGATCTCATCTGCAAGATTAGAGGTAACGATCGTCTTGATCAACGCACCATCTGCAGGAAGAGAACCTTCGGTTGCAAGCTTCTGGCTGATCTCATACTCTGCAAGAAGACATCCTGACATATTACCGGTTAAAGTAATATATTCGCCAGACTTGGTATCCTTTACATACACGCCAAGACGATCCGCATCCGGATCCGTTGCCAGTACTAAGTCTGCATCCTTTTCCTTTGCAAGCTTCAGTGCAAGTTCAAATGCTTCCGCTGCCTCCGGATTCGGATAGCTGACTGTCGGGAATTCACCATCCGGTAATTCCTGCTCCGGAACCACATAGACATTCTCAAATCCGATCTCTTTGAGCACTCTTCTTGCCGGAATATTACCGGTTCCATGAAGCGGTGTATATACAATCTTAATATCCTTACCATATTTATCAATGCAATCCTGGTGGATAACTAACTTCTTAAGTTCTGCAATATAATCATCATCTACTTCTTTGCCAATTGTTACAAACAAGCCAGCCTTGACTGCCTCTTCCTTATCCATTGTCTTACAGGTAGACAGATCTGTAATTGCTTTAACCTCGCTCATAATACCAGTATCATGTGGAGGTGTAATCTGTGCACCATCTTCCCAGTATACCTTGTATCCGTTATATTCTGGTGGATTATGGCTCGCTGTTACATTGATACCTGCAATACATCCCAAATGACGAACTGCGTAAGATAACTCCGGAGTAGGACGTAATGATTCAAAACGATATGCTTTAATTCCATTGGCTGCTAAACAAAGTGCAGCTTCTTCCGAAAATTCCGGTGACATTCTACGGGAATCGTATGCAATTGCTACTCCCTTATTCTCTCCACCCTGTTTCTTAATATAATTAGCAAGTCCCTGTGTTGCACGTCTTACTACATAAATGTTCATGCGATTGATTCCGGCTCCAATAATGCCGCGAAGTCCTGCTGTACCAAATTCCAGATCGGCATAGAATCTTTCCTTGATCTCATTGTCATTATCCCGAATTGACTCTAATTCTTTCTTTGTGTCTGCATCAAAATACGGATTGTTTAACCACTCCTCGTAAATCTTCATGTAATCCATGCTCATGCTATAACTCCTTTCACGTCTTGCATTTATGTAATGATTCCATCATTCTATCAGACTGGTAATGGAAATCAATTCATCATATTGTAACGGGACATTCTTCCCATCATCTGTAAAATTGACAGTATAACTTTTTGATAAAAAGCCCGACTGACTCAAGGTAATTATATGACTTCCCGTTACTTTTGTAAAGGAAATCGGAGCAATTCCTAAATATTCTCCATCAAAATATACACTTGCACCAGTTGGTGCCGATACAGTAACCTTATTATTGGTCTTTGTTCCTTCTGCCGATGCCACATCCTTCACACTGTTTTCTGCCGCTGTACTATTCTCAGCCGTTGTACTACTCTCTGTAGTCACTGCCTGCGTTGACATTTCACTTGTGCTTCCCTGTGTCGTAACAGTTGTGCTTGTTGACGCATTTTCTGTTGAACCTTCTTCTTCCTTTTGCAATGTATATTCCTTGATCTTATATGCATAATTTACATTAAATGATGCACTATAGCTCTCATACCCGTCTGCAATGATATCTATCTTATGCTTACCAAATGTAACTTCCACAGCACCTTCCGTATTCACCCGACGTTTATCGATATACACAGCAGCATCCGAAGGTGTTACTTTAAACAAGATCGACCCTGTTTCTTTCGGTTCAATTGCAATATCTGCAAGCGACAGATCTGTTTCCTGATTCTTGACTACCTTAACTTCTTTTGTGCCGGAATCTTCTCCCTTCGCAATCCGCAATGTATAGGTTCCCTCACGAACCGTCAAAAGCATGTCCTCTGTTACTGGTACAATGACATCATATCCAATCTCTACCATACCACCGATATACGATGCATAGTCCGAAAGTCTTACATAACCATGTCCTAACTCCACATAGATGGAATAAACCATATTATTATATAACCAAAGTGTGATCTTATCTTCGGAACAGATCTCATCCAATCCGATCTCTGTATTGTCAGAAAATGCACACACCGACGGATTCATATAATATGTGGCACCATTTGCCTGAATAGTATTCTTCAACGGATCCACAACTGCTCCTTCCACACCCGTCAACTGTTGAACACTATCCTCATTACTCAAACAAACAGACAATACTTTATCTTTATTGGCATCATACACCAGACTCACCAGACTCCCTAGTTGTACCTGCGTCATCGTGATTACCTGATCGTATGCATCTTTGACATCTGCTCCGCCTGTATATGAAAGCTCTTTTTCATCTTCGCTTCCCAGCTCTTTAATTGTAATCTTCTCGTTGACATCATCTATATTACACACCATTGCAAGCACTGACAGATCTTGTGCCGGTTCTTCTTCCTCATCATAGGTTGGCACTTGTACCTGATTGCCGCATGCTGTAACTGTACATACCACAGTCATCAACAAAAATGCACATAATAATATTCTAAACGGCTTACTATATTGTTGTATCTTTTGTGTCTTCATACTTCTACTCTCGTTTCACTTTCTTTCACATGAACGCCACTTTTTTGCGTTTACTCGCAAACCCGCTCGTTCCGAGCTTCCCCGATTGCTCTGCAATCTTGTTTGCTCGTTAATGAGCCTAGGAAATCAAATGTCTGCTTTGCAGCCGCTTGTTTTGCTCTTTGCACCTTTACATCATCCCTGTGTCTTCCATGCGTTTTTCGATGTAGTGGTTGACTTGCATGAAAGGGACACGGATGACCAGTCCCACGGCAAGGGAGGCTGCCACGAAAATTATCAAATCTCCCAGGTATTTCCAGAAATCGCTTTCGTACATACCGCTCACAGTCTCACGGATTGCGTTAATCGCATAAGGGAACGGGAAGAAGGTATAAATGGACTGGAAAATACTGGGCAGGATCTCGATGGGGTAAGTTCCGCTGGAACCTGCAATCTGGATCACCACAATAACCACCACGGCTGCCTTACCGATATCCCCAAAGGATACGGTCAACGTATAAATCAACAGGGTAAAGGTAAAGCTGATCACCGCCCCTGCCAGATAAAACTTGCCAGGCTCTAAACACTGGACACCTAAAATATGGATATCGCCCCAGACACAAATGAAAGATTGCAGCTGTCCCATAAGAAAAAACAAT
>USBM01000219.1 GCA_900552885.1 uncultured Clostridium sp.
AGTGGAACATCTGACATTTTCATATGGAAACGAAAGTACATTTTCGTTAAAGGATATTACAACAACGATACCGAAGGGACGGTTTGTGCTGATCATTGGGGAGTCTGGATGCGGCAAGACGACGCTGCTTCGGCATTTGAAGGTAGATTATTTGCCAGCCGGAATTCGGAGTGAACAGGCGGCAATCTATATTAATGGAATGGACACCCGGGAAATGCCGCAGCGGGACAAGGCGGGGCTCGTTGGATTCGTACGGCAGGATCCGGAGTCTTCACAAGTCATGGATAAAGTATGGCATGAGCTTGCTTTTGGTTTGGAAAGCCTAGGTTATCCACAGGAACAGATGCAGCGCAAAGTGGCAGAAATGGTAGCATTTTTTGGATTGGAAAGCATCTATGATAAGAAGCTTTGTAACCTTTCAGGCGGACAGAAACAATTAGTAAATCTGGCATCTGTAATGGTAATGGAGCCGGAAGTACTGGTGTTAGATGAACCGACCAGCCAGCTTGATCCGGTTGCGGCAACCCAGTTTTTTGGTATGGTGGAACGGATACATCGGGAGCTTGGCACAACGATCGTCATGACGGAACATCGGTTAGAGGAAGTGTACGGATTGTGCGACCGGGTGCTTGTGATGGAACGGGGAAGTATTGTCTGCGATGATACACCAGAGCAGGCGGCCGTATATTTGTGGCGACAGGGAAAATCCATGTTTGATGCGTTACCTTCATCTGCTAGAATTTATCTACAGTTAAATTTTACGAACGCAAAGGAAAAGGCAATGACCGTACCGGAATCGACGGAATATGAAGCAAGGCAACTATCGCAGGAAGAACGGCAGAAATCATTAGTATATGCAGATCAGGCAGTGACAGGTCAGGTTCCGCTTACAGTTAAGGACGGACGGAACTGGCTTGCGGATATTTTGTCGATGGATGCATATACCCGGGATAAGAACGTTGATAGGCGCGCCACTGATCCGATGGCATCCGATCTGTATTCTCCTGTCAGGAACAAGCAGGTCTATCCTTCGGACAGAAATAAGAACGGCTGTGGAGATAAGAGAACAGGTGTAATACATGCAGAGGAACTATGGTTCCGCTATGAGGCGAAGGGAGCGGATGTCCTGAAAGCGTGCAGTCTGTCGCCGGAACAGGGTAAGATTATGGCGATACTAGGCGGGAATGGTGCGGGTAAGTCTACATTGTTACATGTTCTGGCAGGACATTATAAGCCGATCCGGGGTAAGATCCGCAGGCAAAATGGAAAGATTGCGATGCTGCCGCAGAATCCGCAAGTTCTGTTTGCAAAAGATACGGTATGGGAAGAATTGTGTGTCAGTGCCGGGGTATCGACAGCGGCAGATATGACATATGTTAAGAGAGAAAATAGCGATGTGCCGGACTCTGATTCGAAAGTGGATGTTAAGCAGCAAAGATATGAGAGGTTGGATAAACTGATTTCCACATTCGGACTGCAGGAGGTGTTGCAGCAGCATTCATTTGATCTGTCCGGTGGACAGATGCAGAAGCTGGCATTGGCAAAATTGATCCTTGCAGACTATGATATCCTGTTGTTGGACGAACCGGGTAAGGGTATGGATTATCAGGCAAAACATGAGATGGGATCGGTGTTGCGGCAATTGACAGATAGTGGTAAGACGATCGTTATGGTGAGCCATGATGTGGAGTTTTGTGCAAAATATGCGGATGTTTGTGGATTGTTCTTCGACGGACATATTGTGTCACTGATGGAGACGAGATCCTTTTTCCTGCAAAATGTATTCTATACAACAGCGGTCTGTCGTGTGTGTCGGAACCTGTTAGATTCGGTTGTAACGGTAGAAGATGTACTAAGTTATTTTGGGAAGAAGGATAGAAAGACGGTATCAGAGATTGGCACAGATGACAGAGCCGGTGAAGGAAAGAGAAGGAAAAACGGTCAATCGGAAACTGATATTAACCACAGTCAAATTTTAGAAGACGATAGTCAGTATAAAAAACACAAGGCGAAGACCGATAAGAATAATCTGTCTGCTACACACAGGACTGTGCAGAGACAAGATATAGACAAGAAGGGGAAAAACAGAATACTAATCTTTGCAGCATTTTTTCTGTGTATGGCATTTACCATTTATTTAGGACATACGGTATTGCAACAGCGCAAGTATTATTTTATTTCCCTGTTATTAGTATTAGAAGCATTGGGTGCATTTTTCGTTAGTTTTGAAAAGGGAAAACCGAAGCTGAAAGAAATGATGACGATTTCCATTATGACGGCGATCACGGTTGCAGGACGGGCGGCATTTTATATGGTGCCAAATGTTAAACCAATGGCGGCACTTACCATACTTTCCGGTATCGGGCTTGGTGGCGAAGCTGGATTTCTAGTGGGTTCTTTATCGATGCTGATCTCTAACATTTTCTTCGGACAAGGGCCCTGGACCCCTTGGCAGATGGTAGCAATGGGATTGCTTGGCTGTCTGGGTGGACTTGTCTTTCGGAATGAGAAGCTGTGCAGTTGGAAAAAAGTGGCGGCTGTCTGTGTGTTTGGATTCTTATCGGTGCTGGTCATTTATGGCGGGATTATGAACCCGGCATCGGTACTTATGTATCAGGAGCACGTGAATTGGGGGATGATCCTCTCGGCATATGCGATGGGACTTCCGTTTGATCTGCTGCATGCAGGAGGAACTGCCGTATTCCTATTGATTGGAACCAGACCAATCCTCAAGAAGCTGTACCGTATTGAAAGGGGAGGAAACTAGCATGACATTACAACAGTTGAAATATGTGATTGCTGTAGCAGAGACAGGTACGATCACGGAGGCCGCAAACCGTTTGTATATCTCGCAGCCAAGTCTTACCAATGCGATCCGTGAGTTAGAGAAGGAAATGAATCTTGTGATCTTCAATCGTACCAATAAAGGGATCAGCATTTCCAAGGAGGGCGAGGATTTCTTAGGGTATGCCAGACAGGTGTTAGAACAGGCTGCGATATTAGAAGATAAGTATAAGGGTGGACAAGGTGGCAAGAAACAATTTTGTGTGTCCACCCAGCATTATTCTTTTGCGGTAAATGCATTTGTTGATCTGATCAAGCAGTATGGTCAGGACGAGTATGATTTCAGCCTGCGAGAGACACAGACATATGAGATCATTGATGATGTGGCAAAGATGCGGAGTGAGGTTGGCATCCTGTTTCTCAATGATTTCAATGAGGCGGTCATTCAGAAGATCTTACGGTCACATGATCTGGAATTTCATTCTTTGTTCGTTGCAAAGCCGCATGTATTTATCAGCCGGAAGCATCCGTTAGCCGGAAAGGCTGTCATTACAAATGAAGAGTTAGAGCAATATCCGTATCTTTCATTTGAGCAGGGAGAACATAATTCATTTTATTATGCGGAAGAGCGCTACAGCCGTGTATTGCGCAAAAAAAATATTCGCGTGCGTGACCGTGCAACCTTATTTAATCTTTTGATTGGACTAAATGGCTACACGGTTTGCAGTGGTGTAATTGATGAAAACTTAAATGGAGAAAACATTATAGCAGTTCCATTAAAGGAACAAGGTCTGATGCAGATTGGCTATATTCACCACAAGAAAGCCGTGCTTGGAAAGCTGGCGCAGGCTTACATAGAGGCCATCGGGGACAGGTACGGTGGCCAAATATCCGTCCCTGGTGGCTCAAAGAAAGGCAGGAAATAAATGAATAACTTTAATTATTATGCACCGACAAAGGTTGTATTTGGAAAAGATACAGAAAAAGAGACGGGACGTCTCGTAAAGGAGCAGGGCGCATCAAGTGTACTTGTTCATTTTGGAGGAAAGAGCGCGATTGCTTCTGGTTTGATTGATCGTGTGTGCCAGTCATTAAAAGAAGAGGGCATTGCTTATGAGACACTTGGAGGCGTTGTTCCAAATCCACGTAT
>USBM01000220.1 GCA_900552885.1 uncultured Clostridium sp.
GCAACATGACACCACCCAAAAGCCGGGTTCACAGCCTAAAACATGCGCGTCCGTCTTCACTTACGCTGTGCAAGGGTGAAAGTTTACTGGGAAATCAGGATAATATCGTAATAGCTCACCGCATCCTGCTGATACACTCCAATGCCAACATCCACTACGGATCCATCCCTTAACGCCTCCTGTATCCGGCTATCCTTTGTCATGTCCTGCATCAGTCGATCCACATTATATGCCTCTATACCACCATAAGAAAATTCGTATCCATTCTTGCAGGAAACACCCCGGTTCTTAAGAAGATTTTCCAACGCTCCAGTTGGCGAAGCTTCAAATCCATCCTTTAAAGAAGTCGCCCTAGCAATAGCACATGCCTGCACCTTGCCACTCCTCTGAAGTTCCGGCAGCCCATTCTGTACTCTTATCGCATTGATGTTCTGATAAACCGGATATACGGCAGTTGCATTTTCATCCACACTACCATCTGCATTAAATACATATGTGACACCATCTAAATCTAATGTTGTGTTTCTGACACAGATTCCATCTGTTCCGAAATAATAGCGATAGCCATCAATGGAAAGCAAGCCTGTACACATTTTCCCATTCTCATCTGCATAATACCAATTATTGTCTGTCTTGTACCAGCCTGTAACCATCATCGCCTTGGAATCAAAATAATATCTTGCCCCATCATAATCCACAAAGCCTGTCTGAATCTTACCCTCAGTATCTACCGCATAGAACCCTTTCTCTGTAGGAATGATTCCACCAACTGCAAGCACTCCCCGGTCATCACTAAAATAATATGCATCCTTTTCTTTCACATAGAATTTACCCGTCTGCAAATATCCATTCTCATCAAAATAATATCGTTTTCCATCTATCTCCTGAAATCCGACTGCAATCTGACCATCTTCATCTTCATAATAGACACTTCCATCTTCTTGTTGTTGCCACGCTGCATAACTAGGCTTTCTATAAACTACCACACCCGATATTCCAGCCACAATAAGCAAAATTCCTAACCTAATCCAATGTATTCTGTTCTGGTGAGATTGATTCTTGTTCTTCATGTTTCTGTTTCCTTTTATTTTTCAATTTAACAACTATATTCTTACGATATATAATTACTGCAAGAATTCCAACAACCAACATAAGAAGAGGTAATATAACAATCGCAATTACTTTTATCAGATTCTGTGATCTATTTGGATATAACGCAACCTGGTCCCCCACCTCTTTACCCGGAATCATAATACCTGCATCTTTATTATCCGCCAAGTAATTGATTACAGACAAGAAAAATTGCCGATTACCGCCTGCACAATCCGCATCCACCTCATCATTAAAGAATATATCCGATGTAAGTAATACTATCTTACCGGCATTCTCCTTTTCCGAAAGTGTTGCAACACTATAAGAACCGCTTACATCATCCTCGCTCTTTGTAGTCAGATTATCAAAATCGGATGCTTTCGCAAAGGCTTTAGCCGATGTAGTCAAAAGATCCGTGCATGTATAGCCATTCGCATTTCCATTCTTCTTAATTCCTTTACTGGTCATCGTCAGCACAGAAAGATGATTATCTTCTAATTTCTTGGTAATCGTATTGGATTGAATCTCCGGCATTAAATAATATGCCGTATCATACACATAATTATTCTCCGTACCTTCTACTAACACTCCTGTCTGCAATTGCAGGCCATATTCCTCCATAAATGCATCAAACCGTGTCAGATCCTCATTTAGCGGATCAATTGCAACAAAGATTTTGCCGCCATCATTCATATATTCCTTCAACGCATCTATCTCATCTTCCGAATAATCCGTTTGTGGAGCATCAATGACCAAGGCGGTACACGATTCCGGAATCGTTGCCTCTACGGAATTCAACTTTTCTTGTAGATTCAACTCCTTAAGTTCATAGTTGTTCATTCGAAGCATATTGGAAAATGCAGTATCTAATGTTGACTCCCCATGGCCCGTCACATAATATATCTTCCGGCTATCCTCTGAGTTGACATAATATATTGCACTCGTCAATTGATTCTCCAACTCCAATGTATTCTTATAAGAATATGTGGATGTCTGAATTGTAGACACATAATCGTCTGCATTCAGATATACATATTTGTCATCACTTACAACTACCATACTGGTCTCGCTTACACTGGATACATTTGCTAAATATTTGCTTCGAAATTCCTGATCGGATTGTACATTCTTGTAGTGAATGTGTACTTTATCATTCAGTTTGGCATATTGTGCAAGTAACTCCTGATACGTCGCATTTACCCTGCTTCGTTCTCCTAAGTAATAGATGTCGGTATCTTTTCCAATATCAGACACCACATCTTTGGTATCCTTGGAAAATGTCAGCAACTGTTCTGCAGTACAATCATACACCTTTGTTATATTCATACTAATTCCCATCAGACAGGCACATGCAACTATCCCAATTGCAAAACGTACCATGAACCGACCAAATCCTAATCTCTTATACTCTACAGCTAACCATGTCACGCCTAAAAAGAAGATTGCAAGACTACATAGATACAGAACATCTCCGCTTCTCACAATACCTGAAACCATGGCATAGTAAATATTATATACAGATAAAGAATGCAGCACATGATACAACCGCTCTGATGGCACAAAATTCTCTATGATCTTTCCTAAAAACACAACCAGATACACTCCATACGCCAATATAACTGCAAGTACCATATTAGACGTCAGAGAAGACACCAGCATACCAACAGAAAGCAATACCATACATACCAGAATTACTGCAAGATACGCTCCTAACAGAAAGGGAACACTCATCTTCCCACACTGTGCAATATAGATTGGATATCCTGCAGACAACACAAACGGAACTAACAATACAATTGCCGTTGCCAGAAACTTACCCAATAGTACACCCATAGTAGACACCGGCGCAGTAAACAATAGCTGTTCCGTCCGGTTTTTCTTCTCTTGTGCTAACAAGTGCATTGTAAACAGGGGTGCCATAAGCAGCACGGCTGCAAACGCTTTGCTAAGTGCATAGTATCCAAATTCCGTACTATAATTTCCCAGACAACTCTTCACAAAATATGCACCTAAGATCAGGAAAAACATTGCATAGTATACATATGTAGAAAGAGAAGTATAATAACCTTTTAATTCCTTTTTCAATATCGTATACATCTACTTCTCCTCCTTACTTGTTGCTTCCATAAAAACATCTTCCAAAGAATTCTCTACTTTTGTGATTCCATACACCTGCAGTTTCATTCCAACAAGATATGAGAATACACTGTCTCTTATATCCCTTGCATCTTTCGCTGTACCGGAAAATACATAAACTCCGGGCTCAGACTCTCTCTCAAAAGAAACACTCTTAAGCCCCTGATATCTTGTGAGTGCATCCTGAACCTTCGCACGTTCGCCTTTAATTACAAATTCATACCGGTTTGTAGCCGCTCTTCTCTTCGCCCGAATCGAATTATTATCCATTACAAGAAGTCCATCTTTGAGAATCAACGTTTCATTACATAATTCTTCAATCTCAGACAGAATATGTGAACTGATCAACATCGCATGATCTTCCTGTAACCCTTTCAATAATGTCCGGATCTTCTTTGCCTCCGCCGGATCCAGACCAACTAAAGGTTCATCCATAATAAGTACATCCGGATCTCCGATCAAAGCCTGTGCAAAACCAACCCTCTGTCCATATCCCTTGGATAAATGCTTAATAAATTCATATTCCCGATCCTGCAGATCCATCATAGAAAGAACACGGTCAACTTCCTTCTTTGCGTTGCGGATTCCTTTCAATCCTGCCACATAATTAAGATATTCCCGTACCTTTAGATCTTTATATACAGGAGGAACTTCCGGCAGATATCCCAAATGCTTCTTGGCCTTCTTCGGTGTCTTCAC
>USBM01000221.1 GCA_900552885.1 uncultured Clostridium sp.
GATCAGTTCGTCGCATTTCTTACGAGACTGTCCGATATAGCTTAAGAGAAGTGCAAGATGCATCTTTGCAATGGCGCTTACATTCATTTCAGGATGAAACATGAGGTACTGAATCATTTGTTCTTTAATTCCAATGTGCATGAGTGTCAATATATGAAGCTCTTCACTAGAGATAGAGGAGAGCTTTTTGCTAAGTGATAATAATTCTGCTTGCTCTGTTTCAAAGTTAAATAATATTGTATGGTCATCTGCAAGCACCTGTGTACAGAATGTAGCAAATATATTGTCCTGCAAGAGATAATAGAAGGACATCAGGTGAAGCATTCCGGCAAAATCTGCAGAAAACTGGGACATGTCTAAAATGGTATCTAACTTCATATGTGTCTGGGTCAGAATCTCCTGAAAGACAGCTTTCCCAAGGATTGGTTTGCTCTGAAAATGATAGGGAATCAATGCACGATTCACGTTAGCGGATGTACTGATATCCGTGTAAGTAGTTGCGGCATATCCCTTTTGGTGAAATAATAATTTGCTCTGTGTAAGAATTTTGTGCTTGGTTTCGTTGCCAACCGGGTATGTAGTGGACATGATAATCATTCTCCTTCGTATAGTTGTTGATTCATTTAGTATAATATATTTGGATCCTGCTTGCAACAATCTATGAACTGTAGTAAAATTATAGCAGGTTTTGACGAAATAATGGAGGATATACATATGCAGGGTTCTTATGTAAGTCGGATTAATAAGATTATAATGCGGATCATCAGCGGGTTACTGATAGGAGCTGGGATTATCACGATTATAATCACTGTATTTTATGCAACAAAGATGAGTTCCTATCAGATGAAGTCGGTGACGTCAGACTATTCTTTGCAAGTAGATGAACAATTTAACGATAAGCTGGTGCAATTGAACGGTCTGGTTCGTATGATGGAGACAGAACAGATCAAAGGGGATGCAGCAACACTTAAGTATGTGGATACGATTGTAGAGGCGAATGATAGTCTGTCTGCAGTATATGTTGCCTATGCGGACAAACATCTGGTTATGAGTGGTGGCTGGCAACCACCGGAGGATTTTGATTTCAGGGATCGTGACTGGTATACAGGTACCATGGATACAGATGACTTTTTTGTATCAGATCCATATATCGATGAGCAGTCAGGACAGTATTGCATTACACTTTCCAAACGTATGATGCAGGATGGCGAATGCATTGGTGCCTGTGGAATGGATATCTATATGGATGATATGATTTCTCTTATGAAGAACAGTTATAAAGGAAAATCATATGCATTTCTGGTAACTGCAGACGGAATGATTGTAACGAATCCGGATAAGAGCCTTGCACTTTCAGCAGATTCCAGCACAACCTTAGATAAGGCAAGAAAGGGTGCATTTAAGAAATTATCTAAGACAGATAAGGAGTACTATGTGAATGATTATACGTTTGGCTTGAAGCTGGCGATGTCAGCAGATGTACCATCTGTTAACTGGAAGGTTGTTTATATTATGCCGGCAAGCAGTAGCCTGAATTTGATGATTGTTATTCTAATCGCATTGATCGTTGTTATGATCGGAATACGCATTATAATTCGCAGATATTGCGAGAGGGAGATGAATCATTGGTTCCGACCTCTGTCTTCGATTGCAGAGAAGGTAACAGAGATTGCGCAGGGTAATCTGGATGTTGCTTTTAATGAAGAACCACTTGCAGAGGAGATTGCAATGCTGACGGTTTCGTTAAATGATACCGTAGAGCAGTTGAAGACATACATTGGAGATATCACTTTTGTTGTTAATAACATTTCTAATAATAATCTTGCAGTGTAATCTCATGTGGAATATCAGGGTGCGTTTATTGCAATTAAGAATGGATTGAATACAATTATTGATAAGTTGAATCATGCATTTGGACAGGTGAATGAACAATCTAAGATTGTTGTGAATTATTCCGGTCAGGTACAGGAGAGTACGATGCAGGTTGCAAATGGTGCGACAGAGCAGAATCTTGCAGTGCAGGGCTTAGTTGGCAATATTGCGGTATTGTCAGAACAGATTCAGCATATTACACAGAATGCAGAGACGGCAGGCGAGGTTTCTCAGCTTACGAATAAGCAGTTAGCATTAGGTAATGAAGAGATGCAATCCTTGTTACAGGCAATGGAATCCATTGAAGAGACTTCCAAGGAGATTGGAGTAATTATCACGACGATTAATAATATATCAGAAGAGACGAATCTGTTAGCGTTGAATGCTTCTATTGAGGCAGCTAGAGCGGGTGAAGCAGGTAAGGGATTTGCAGTTGTAGCGGATGAGATCAGCAAGCTTGCAGCAGCTTCAGCAGAAGCAACGGATACGATTACCAAACTCATTGAGAATTCTATGCAGGCCGTTGATGTCGGTAAGGAATTAGCAGATAAGACATCAGTAACCTTGCAGACAGGTATTAATAATTCGTTGAAGTCAAATAAGGATATTTTAGAGATTACAGAGTTTGTTAAGAGTCAGATGAGTGCAGTTGAGGCAATTGATAAGAGTGTACATGATATTGCAGCTATTATTGATGCGAATGCGGCCACCAGCCAGGAGAATGCAGCTATCAGTGATGAATTGATCAATTGTGCAAATGCATTGAAGACAACAGTAGATGAGTATAATCTGAGAGAAGATGCAGAGTAAGAATAGAGAAGATAGAGTCAGCATGTAGAAGATTCTATCAGAATGAATACCGGGAGTTTGTTATCATAGATTACAAAGTCCCGGTATTTATCTGTTGAGGGATATAATGATAACGGTTCATTTGTTTGCAAGGGTGAATTATTTGCCGGCGGAAAATCCGGTAAGAGAGATAGGTGTGATATATGGAATATTATTCATTGAATCAGTATTTGAGGGATACCTTTGGACAAAAGGTATATAAGATCGCTATAGATGGGGGATTTACCTGTCCAAACCGGGATGGTACATTAGATACGAGAGGATGTATTTTCTGCTCAGGAGTCGGTTCTGGTGAGTTTGCGCAGGATCGGATGGAATCAATTGCTTTGCAGATTACAAAAGCAAAAGAGAGGGTTGCCGGCAAGATTAAAGAAGGCAAATATATCGCGTATTTTCAGGCATTTACGAATACATACGCACCGGTATCAAGATTGAGGCAGCTTTATGAAGAAGCTATGGCACAGGAGGATGTTGTAGCATTGTCGATTGCAACAAGACCGGATTGTCTGTCAACGGAAATAATAGAATTATTGGTAGAATGCAACCGGAAAATGCCGGTCTGGGTGGAATTAGGATTACAGACCATACATGAGGATACAGCACAATATATACGAAGAGGGTATGCACTTTCGGTTTTTGATGATGCCGTGAAGCGGTTACAGGAAGCAGGTATATCTGTTATCGTGCATGTGATATTAGGGCTTCCGGGTGAGAGCAGGGAGGATATGTTAGAGACTGTAGATTATGTGGGTAAAAGTGGTATTGATGGAATTAAACTTCAATTATTGCATGTGATACAGGGAACAGATCTGGAGAAAGAATATAAGCAGGGAAAGTTTCAGGTTCTGGAATTAGAAGAATATGTGCAACTGGTTGCGGATTGTATTGCATTGTTACCAAAGGATATGGTCATACATCGCATGACCGGAGACGGTGATAAACGGACGCTCGTAGCACCAATGTGGAGTGCGGATAAGAAGAAGGTGTTGAACCGGTTGAATCAGGTGATCAGAGAGAGGGAGAGAAGAACAGATAGTGGAATGGGGTCACAGTATTAAGGTTTTTCTTTGTCTCTTAATTAAAAATATGCTATGATGCAATATGATAAATATTTATGCCAGGATGGAATAGGGAAACATGAATGGAAAAGAAAAGCATGTAGGAGTAATTAGGAATATTGTTGT
>USBM01000222.1 GCA_900552885.1 uncultured Clostridium sp.
CGGCGATTGGTGCGAATCCGGTCGACGTTGAGGGAAAGAACTTGTTAGAGCCGTTAGCCGATTTTGATTATGTTGTGAACCAGGGATTAAATGGCGCAGTTTATGCGTTGATTGCGTTAGATTCTGGTAAGTATGAGGTTCCGAAGGCAGAAGGAATTAATAATGTTACAACAAGAGAAAAGTTGCTTGATTATATTTTGAAACATCAGACGACAGATGGGGGTTGGGGATATGGTGATCCGGCAACCGATGCAACGGCAGTTTCTGATATTGATATGACAGCAATGACGATCCAGGCATTAGCACCTTATTATAGTTCTGACAAGAAAGTGAAACAGGCAGTAAATAAAGGGGTAACTTTATTGTCCGGATTGCAGGGTAAAGATGGTCTGTATACTAGTGTGTTTGAGTATGGTGGACAAACGTATACGAATATTTCAAGTGAAAGTTGCGCACAAGTTATTTGTGCTTTGTCTGCAATAGGAATTGATGCAGATACAGACGAGAGATTCATAAAGAATGATATTTCTGTGTTAGATGCATTTTTAAGTTATTACGACAAAACAAGTGGTGGATTCAAACATTCGCAAACTGATGAGGTTGTTCCGAATCTGATGGCAACAGAGCAGGCAGCTTATACATTAGTGGCATATGACCGCTTACAGAGCGGACAGCCGGGGTTGTATGAGATGTCAGATGTGACAAATCTTTATGAATGCCCGGAAGATGGTCATGAGTGGGATGATGGCAAAGTGACAAAAGAAGCAACAGAGCAGGCAACAGGTATTAGAACATACACCTGTAAGATCTGTGGAGAAACAAAGGAAGAAATAATTCCTAAAGTAATACCACAGACAACAACGACAGAGCAGGCAACAACGCAACAGGCAACGACAGAACAGACAACAACGCAGCAGGCAACAACGCAACAGGCAACGACAGAACAGGCAACAACACAGCAGCCAGCTGTAACGGAAGAGCAGGTTGTTATAAAGGAAGAAGTCGAAGAGGAAGAAGATGCAGAGGCAGCAGAACAATTAGAGATTGTTAAAGCACCTACAAAAAATACGATAAAAACCTCTAAAAAGAAACAGGTAAAAGTAATTATTAAAAAGAAGAAATATGTTACCGGATATCAGATTCAGATCAGTAAAAATTCAAAATTTAAGAAGGCAAGAATCTATAAGATTAAAAAGAGTGCTTTGAATAAAACAATTAAAGGTTTGGATTCGGGATCAACTTACTATATTCGGACAAGAAGTTATAAAAAAGTTGTGACGGATGAAGGTACGGAATTAATCTATGGTAAATGGTCTAAGGTTAAGAAGGTAAAAGTCAAATAATTAAATGAGATATGTGAGACTTATCTGGTTTCGACCGGACGAGTCTCATTTTCTCACTGAATGATTGGATTGGAAAGTCAATGTATTTGCTTGGCTTTTGTGGAATTTATAGTTATCTATCCTATATAGGATGAGTAAATGAAGAAAGGAGGAACCCTTATGAAGTGGAAAAAGATAGCCGGAGGAATCACTGTAATCCTGTTATTAGCAGTTGCTTTCTGGTATGGTGGGAATACGCCGGATGGTCGTGGATTTGGTTCGGATGGATCGACTGTTGTGGAGCAGCAGGCAGATGGACAGGGTACATCTACTGTGGATCATGCATCCAATAAGACGCAGACCAAGGCTGGACAGGCAGAACAGAATACAAAAAAAGAAAATTCCGATGCGCAGGTACGCACAAAGGATAAGTCCGGGAACATTTTTCAACAGTTGGTCATGAAGATCACACATAAGGGATCTTCCCATTCTTCGAAAAAGGGACAAAGCAGTAAGAAAGCACAGCGGAATGCACAAAAGGCAGTTAAGAAGGCGGAGCAGGAGCAGAAGAAGCAGCAGTCGACTAAGAAAAAGAGTACAGATAAGAAAGCGAAGGCAGATAACGGAAGTAAAGAACAGACGACAACGACTGCGAAAAATGATTCGTCTGTGAAAACAGATAACAGGAGTGATCATACAACCGAACAGACCGGTTCAAATGATTCGAAAAAAGAGGATAAAACAGTAGAATCGGATAAGACCGATGCGAATAATAATACAAAAACGACAGAAGATAAGAAGCAGGAGTCAACTACAACAGAGGCAACGACGCAGGTGCCGGAAAATATGGTCAGTTGTATGATCAGCATTTCCTGCAATACGTTATTAGATCATATGGATCTATTGAAGGAGAATAAGAAAAAACTCGTACCGGAAGACGGCAGTTTACTGGTGATGACAACAGTGACGGTGAAAAAAGGAAGCACTGTATTTGATGTGCTGCAGAAGGTGACAAAGGAAAACAAGATTCAGTTGGAGTATAATTATACGCCGGCATATAAGAATTATTATATAGAAGGAATTGGAAATCTTTATGAGTTTGATGGGGGAGAATTATCCGGCTGGATGTACTCGGTAAATGGAGAGTTCCCGGGATATGGCTGTTCGTCATATACCGTGAAAGAGGGAGATGAGATCCGGTGGATGTACACTTGTAATCTGGGAAAAGATGTTGGCGGATATTTTGAAGAATAACGCATAGAGGGAATATGAGATCCGGTATAGTTTATGTGAACGGCAGATGTACCATCTGTTAGATTTGGTGTAATGATAGCGATCAACCTACCTGTAAGGGTAAAGGGGAAATCGCGGTTATGAGAATGAAGAAGAATGGATTGGAAATGATATGGAACGAATGCATCCGATAGTAAATTTCATATATTTTGCGGTTGTTCTCGGGTGCAGCATGGTGTTAATGCATCCTCTGTGCCTGATGATCAGTTTTGCGGCAGCCTTGTGTTATACCATCCGGCTGTTTGGGTTTCGCAGTGCAAAAACCGGTCTGTTTGGCATGGTGGGGATCATGGTTGTTGCAGCAGTTATGAATCCGGCATTTAGTCATCAGGGAGTAACGACACTTTGTTATCTGCCGAGTGGAAATGCACTTACATTGGAATCGATTCTGTATGGAATCGCGGCGGCAGTGATGTTAGGGGCAACACTTCTGTGGTTTCGCTGCGTGAGTGAGATATTAACTGCGGATAAGATTGTATATCTGCTTGGAAGACCATTTCCGATATTGGCGATGGTATTGGCAATGGTACTTGGTTTCCTTCCGAAAATGCAGAGAAAACTGCGGGAGATCCAAACCGCACAGGAAGTCCGGGGAGGAAGTGATTGCAGAGATATACAAGAAGGGAATGCACGATCTGTGGAACCAAATATCGGAGAAAAGACGATAACTGATTCGGAAAGCATACAGACAGAATCTTATACGAAAATACAGAAAAAGGGACAAGCGTTGATACAGAAAACCCAGCATGGAATTGAGAGTATATCGCTTTTGATCACATGGGCATTACAAGATGGTGTGGATATGGCAGACAGCATGAGATCACGCGGATATGGTCTGCCGGGAAGGACAGCCTATACAACCTTCCGGTTTACCGCATGGGATCGGATGGTCTTAGTGGGAATCATTCTGGCATTGCTTTATCTTGTAGTGGGTGCGTATGCAGGCGGCCTTTATTGGGAATATTATCCGATGACAGAGGGTGTTGGAATCAATGCGTATTCTGTCAGTCTTTATGTCGTATATGCGTTGCTCTGTTTTCTTCCGGTTGGGATAGAAGGTTTGGAAACGTATCAATACCATAAAATGGAATGTAAGTTGAAGTAATGTAGTAGTGTGATCTTTCAAAAGCGAAAACAATGTAGAAATAATAAGGAATGTTTTCGGCAACCTGATATGCAATGTATTATAAATAGCGTGTGTTGCGAGAATGCAGTGAGAAAGTTAGAGGAATATATGGAACAGATTAGA
>USBM01000223.1 GCA_900552885.1 uncultured Clostridium sp.
CACCACCTGCTCACTTTTCATGCTTGCACTTTCTCCACTCCCCATACCGTCCGATATCATCAGAACCGCCTTTCCACTATCTAACCGGATCACAGAGAAATTGTCACCGCACAATGCCTCTCCATTCCGGTTCTTCCGGACAATCCCCGTCGTCAACATATACCGTGCTGATTCCTCAAAACAGAAATGACTTTCCCGCCTTCCCACCGTATCATCTTCCCGACCCATGCACACCATTTCTTTCCCGACAATCCCACGTAATGCAGATGCCATCTGTCTGCCCGTCACAACACGATCCTTTTCAAGACAGCAACTGAGATAGACCTTCTTACGTCCCTCCGCATCTTTTACCAATACTGCTTTTGTTACATTCAGACCCATCCTTGCAAACCGGCATGCCACTCTTCCTTCAAATAATTCCACCTGCATCGACCGTTCCGTTACCGTGACCGGAAAAGATTGTATGATCTGTCCGATCTGCCCTAACTGCCGGATAAAATTTCTCCGCATTTCCATCAACCTGTTGCTCTGTGACTCCACAACATTAAGTAAAGAGATGCCATCTCCGCTTAAGTAGACATTACTAAGGCCCTCCGGCATCTTCTGTGGATGTTCCTCTTCATGCAATAACAACATTTTCTCCATTGCCAGAAAGGCTTCGCCAAAATTCTGGATCCGTTCCCGATTCGCCTCCTGCAGCAGAATGTCCTGAGAAAGCTGCGTTACCTCTTCCCTTCGTGCCCTTACGTGCTTAAGCCAGACAGCCGGAGTCAATAAAAACAATGCTAACACAATTATTGCACTCCAAAGCATAGTGGGTTGTAACAATTCCGGCTCATATAATACACCAAGCAAAATATATCCTGCCAGATAGGATAGCAATACGCCCGGCTTGCCTAACTCCCGCATGATAACGATCAGGCTCGCCAACAGGATCATAACTGCCAGATAGGACACTTGTCCCAGAGTAAATGCCAATACTAATCCGGTAATGCTTCCTGTTACAATCCCGATACTTCCGTCAAACCGGTACGTATTGTACAAAAGCAGATACCCTGCAATCACAAACAGCAGACAGATTGGCTGCTCCATCTTTGGGCAGCCAAACAATGCTGCTCCCATTAATGCAAAAATTCCGATAAACCGTTTATTATCCGCAAACATCCTTCCGGTTCCTGCCCTGCATGCAAGAAAACCCTGTTCAAATATCAGTACGGAACATCCACTGATAATCCCCTCTAACAGCGAATACAACACGCTGACCTCCTGTCCTGTCACCAGATATTGATAAGGCATACTGACCGCCCATAACACGCCACCGCTTAACAATGCAATCTGTTCATGGCTGGCAAATATCTTGTTCCGGTCTGTTCCCTTTAATAGCACAAGTAAGAACAGCAGCACCAGGCTGTATTTAATCACTGCGGCACCATCGAGCCGGCTCGCTACGCCAAAGATCAGTGCAAGGAAAACTCCGATCGAGCTTTGATTTTGCAAATATGTCCCCATAAAAAAGGGCACAACAAAAGGATACATTCCAAGCAGGCAGCATCGCGCCACCATAAATGCAAGGATATGTATCCCCCAATGTTCTATCTTATATCGCATATGACATTCCTCCCACACATTCAAAGTGGGATCGATTATAACAAACCTCACCTGCAGAATCTGTCAATATATCACGACAACATTCGCAACTTCCGACACATACTGCTATTCATGGTTATTTGTTCTCCGGTTCGATCAGTATCTCATCCGGATAGACAAGTCCTAACTTGCTCTTTGCCACATCCTCCATGTACTTCTTGGTCTGCATATATTTCTCTAATTCTTCTAAATCTTTTGTCCGCTGTTCTTCCTCTTGGATCTGCTTTTCCAACACTTCCTGCTTTTTGGATAATTCCTTACTTTCTCTTTTCAGCGAAACAGACTTAGCACCGGCACAAACACAGAATACGGCAACCACAAATATGATCAGCGGCAGTCCTTTTTTGATTTTCTTTTTTCTTCTACGTCGTCTACTCACTTATCTCACCTGTTTCCTATCTACTCTTCCATGCCATTGTAACCTCTGCCCTCATTTTTTTCAACGATTTTCTTATCCACTCTTTCAAGTACCGGATCGGTCTTGTTACAAGATTCCATCCTTTCCGGAATATCGGAACCAGCTTACTTGCAAAGAACAGAAATACTCTGCTAAAAGTTAATGTGTAGATCAATACCCCCAGAAACAATCCCAAAAATGCATATCCCCGAAGTGTTCCCCGATTATAGTAAAACAAAGTCCGAAACACCATCCAGGCGGTAAAAAGCCAGAAAAGCAGATCTTCGACATCTACCACAAATTCTCTATGCCGGAAACACATCCGGAATATACGGATTCCGTCATATATCATCGCCAGAAACGCCCCCAACAGCAGGCAGACCACAAATAACTCCATCTCTCCATAGATCAGATCAGCCATTCATCCCCCTATTTAAACAGGCGGTTGAACAACCCATTCTCACCTCTCATACCCGGTTTCAAATCGGAATAAGTAAAGGAATCGACTCTTCCATCTACTTCTACCTCTCCCTTTTCAAGCGTCAGTTTCGTTACATTCAAGTCCGTCCCCTTGATCAATAGTACTCCCTGCTCTGTCTCTAGCAATACCTCATTCGAATCAAAGGAAATAACTGCATTTACTCCTGTAATGAGTCCGGCACCTCTGTTATTCAATGTGATCTTATGAGACTTGTTCGTTCTGACATCTTCCATACCGTGTCCACCCTCCTGTCTGACTTTATTTGATGTATTCTATGTCAGACAGCAGGTAAAAATGACTATCTTCCTACAAATAACGGAACATGTCTTTCGCGTCTTCCTTTTTGGTGGATTCAACGATTGCAGTTACCTCTACTGCTACATTCTTATTGCCAAATGCGATCTCAATGTGATCGCCCTCTTTTACATCCGTAGATGCTTTTGCCACTTTGCCATTCACCATGACTCTGCCCGCATCACAGGCATCATTGGCAACGGTTCTGCGTTTGATCAATCGCGATACTTTTAAATACTTATCTAACCGCATACTAACCTCCATAAACGAAACAAGGCTGTTGCATTCGCAACAGCCCTCATCATCTTCCTCTAACCGGATTATTTGTTAACGATATCCTTTAAAGCCTTACCAGCCTTGAACTTAGGAGCCTTAGAAGCTGCAATCTTCATTGTCTCGCCAGTTCTAGGATTTCTTCCCTCTCTTGCTGGTCTCTCAGATACTTCGAAAGTACCGAAACCAACTAACTGAACCTTTCCACCATTCTTTAATTCATCAGAAACAACATCTGTGAATGCCTTTAAAGCTGCTTCTGCGTCTTTCTTAGATAATCCAGCCTGTTCAGCCATAGCTGCTACTAATTCTGTTTTATTCATGGTGTTTCCTCCTAAAGAAAAGATGTGTATTAAATGAACGGGCGTACATGAGACCCGCGCATTTCAGAAAAAAGGGATCAGCCCATCATTTTGGGCACGAACAGGATCAGCTCGGGGAACATGGTGATGAGCAGCAGGACCAAATACATGACGCCGATAAAGGGCAGGCTGGCCTTGATGAGATCAGAGAGCTTGCCCTTAGACAGGGACACGCCGCAATACAGCACGTTGCCCACGGGGGGAGTTGCCAGACCAATGCAGAGGTTGGCGACCATAACCACACCGAAGTAGATGGGATCCAAGCCAAAGCTCTTGGCGATCGGCAGCAGAATCGGAGTCAGGATCATGATGGCGGGGCCGGAGTCCATAACGCAGCCCACCAGGATCAGCAGCACGTTTACCAGGATCATGAAGGTAATGGGGCTGTGCGTCATGGAGAGGATCG
>USBM01000224.1 GCA_900552885.1 uncultured Clostridium sp.
GTACCTTTTATTGAGTTAATAGTTACCAAAAAATCTATATTTTTTAGTGTTTACTATATCTTTTATGCCTTCAGATAGATCATCAATACTGATATATCCGCCGGCGATACACCTGATATACGAGATGCCTGACCTATATTTTCCGGACGTACTTCACTTAATTTCTGGATTGCCTCTTTCCGGAGATTATGCACATCTTCATAACAGATATCCGCTGGTATTCTCTTCTTTTCTAATTTTTTAAAATGTTCAACCTGTGAGCGCTGCCGCTTAATATATCCGTCATACTTTAACTCAATATTGATCTGTTCCATAATCTCAGGTGCAAATGGTCCATTCCACACTTTGGCATCTTTCTCATAAATAGCAGAACGTGCATCATCAATCGGAACGATCATTTCATAAGATAATTCCGGACGCTTGATCAGATCTGCCAGAGAAGCTGCTGTTTTCAAGGTTGTACTTCCATGTTCCTCTAAAAACTTCTGAATGCGCTGATTAGCTCCGACCATGGTTTCATTTAACCGGACAATCTCTTCCTCGATCAGTTCCCGTTTTTTCGTAAAATGTGCATATCTTTGATCCGGGATCAGACCAATCTCATGACCAATCTCTGTCAGACGAAGATCCGCATTATCCTGACGAAGCAACAACCGGTATTCTGCCCGGGAAGTCATCATACGATATGGCTCTTTCGTCTTCTTCGTTACAAGATCATCAATTAATACACCAATATAAGCTTGTGACCGGTCTAATATGACCGGCTCCTTTCCCTGTAGCTTTCTGGCAGCATTGATTCCTGCCATCAATCCCTGTGCAGCCGCTTCCTCATAACCGGAACTTCCGTTCATCTGACCTGCACTGAATAATCCCTCTACATCCTTAAATTCCAAAGATGGTTTTAACAATAATGCGCTGATACAATCATACTCGATGGCATAGGCATTTCTTACAATCTTTGCATGTTCTAACCCCGGAACACTCCGGTACATGGCATACTGTACATCCTCCGGAAGGGAAGAACTCATTCCACCGATATACATCTCATTTGTAAATTCTCCTTCCGGTTCCACAAATACCTGATGTCTGTCCTTATCGGCAAATTTCATTACTTTATCTTCAATGGAAGGACAATATCTTGGTCCGGTTCCTTCAATTGCACCTGAAAATAAAGGTGAACGATCTATATTATTACGGATGATCGTATGTGTTGTCTCATTCGTATAGGTAAGCCAACAACTGATCTGCTCTCTCTTAATATCTTCTTCGGTATTGGTAAAGGAAAATGGTACAATCTTTTCATCACCAAATTGTTCTTCCATCTTTGAAAAATCAATACTTCGCTTATCGATTCTTGCCGGTGTTCCGGTCTTAAACCGACGAAGTGGAATGCCTGCCTTTTCCATAGAACCGGAAAGGTAAGTTGCTGCAGATAGTCCATTTGGCCCTGTATGATTTACAACATCCCCATAAATACATCTCGCATTCAGGTATACTCCTGTACACAATACCACACATTTTGCATAATAAGTTGCTCCAGACTTCGTACGGATTCCTTTCACCCGAATTGGATGCTCACCCTGAAATACATCTACTTTTTCTTTATCAATAGCTGTATTCTCTGCATCATCAAATATAAGTTCTGCTACCTCCGCCTGTCGTAATGTCAGATGTTCGGTATTTTCCATGGTCATACGCATTCTTCTGGTATACTCTGCCTTATCTGCCTGTGCACGAAGAGAATGTACAGCAGGTCCTTTTGACTGATTAAGCATCTTAGACTGTATATAAGTACGATCAATATTCTTACCCATCTCGCCGCCTAAGGCATCAATCTCTCGCACCAGATGTCCTTTTGAAGAACCTCCCACATTAGGATTACATGGCATCATGGCTACACTATCCATACTAACCGTAAATATAATTGTCTCCTGTCCCATTCTTGCCAATGCTAAAGCTGCTTCACATCCGGCATGTCCTGCTCCTACTACGATTGCATCATATATCTCTTCTATTGCATTCATCACTGATATCCTCTCTTCTATTTACCCATACAGAATTCTTTAAAAATGCTATCTACCAGATCATCTTCCACGGATTCTCCAATAATATATCCTAACCGTTCATATGCATTCATCAGATCAATAGTAAGAAAATCTTCCGGCATACCTGCTGCAATACTATCCCGTACCATATGAATGGATTCTAACGCTTCCTGTAATGCTTTCTTGTGTCTCATATTTGTAATATAAATCTCATCATTATAAGACAATCTTCCCTGGAAGAACATCTCATTTAATACCTCATAAAAGGCATCAAATCCCGTCTGGTCTTTTGCACTGATGGCAATAACCGGCTTATTCAGATACGATTGAATCTCCTCATCAGACACCTGACTTGGAAGATCCGTCTTATTTCTCAATATGATCACATTTTTATCTGCAATTTGTTTTATAATTGCATGGTCATTTTCATCCAATGCTTTGGAAGAATCTACAATATATAAGATCAGATCTGCCTGCTGCATTGCTTCAATTGACTTATCAACACCAATCTTTTCTACAATATCATCTGTGTCCCGGATTCCTGCTGTATCAATAATATTAAGTGGAATACCATGAATGGATACAAATTCCTCTAATGTATCTCTTGTTGTTCCTGCTATTTCCGTCACAATCGCACGTTCTCTTCCTGTCAGAACATTCAACACAGAAGACTTTCCGGCATTTGGCTTGCCTAAAATAACAGTACATATACCTTCCCTCATCATCTTACCATCTTGAGCTGTCCTTACCAGATGTTCTATCTCTTGTTCCATATCGTCTAATAAATGATCTAGCGTCCCATCAAATCCTGTGAGATCATAGTGTTCCGGATCATCCAATGCCGATTCAATATATGCAATATTATGGATCAGATTCTTACGAAGTACATCGATCTTATCTCGTAAATTTCCCTTTAACTGGGATAATGCTGTCTTTGCTGCCAGATCACTCTTTGCAGATATCAGATCCATAACAGACTCTGCCTGTGAAAGATCAATCCTTCCATTCAGAAATGCCCGTTTTGTAAATTCTCCCGGATCTGCTAATCTTGCACCCTGCCCGATCAACAACTGTAATATGTGCTGCATAACCTGCATTCCACCATGACAGTCAATCTCTACCACATCTTCTTTGGTATAAGTGGCCGGTGCCTTCATAACCAATACAATTACCTCATCCACCATCTGACCATCAGTATCTACAATATTACCATATGCTGCTGTATAAGTGTTGAGAGTTCGAATCTCCCTTCCTTTCTTTTTTGGCACAAAGATAGAATCTGCAATTGGTATGGCTTGCTCTCCACTTACACGGATCACACCAATTCCACCCTGATTCATACCCGTTGCAATTGCTGCAATTGTATCTGTTAATCTGATCATATGGTTCCCCTGTCTATTCTTTTATATTTAAAAACATATATTCATTAAATGTATTACTCTTCATATCAGATATACATACAGAATTTATTATAAACAAATTTCAACTATATGTACATAGTAAAAATACAGGAAAATAACTTTCTTCCATGCTACATTTATCGTATTCCTATAAAATAAAAAATCCGGCTGCTCGCACAACCGGATTCCTGTTATTGATACCAAAGATTGCTATCTGTTTTTGATCCTTGCATCCTATTATTTTTTCAGATATACAACAACTTTACGATAAGGCTCTTCGCCTTCACTTCTTGTTGCCACATACTTATCATTCTGTAATGCAGAATGAATAATTCTTCTCTCATAAGGATTCATAGGCTCCAGAGATACGCTTCTCTTGGTTCTCTTCACCTTATAAGC
>USBM01000225.1 GCA_900552885.1 uncultured Clostridium sp.
CAACATGATTTATTCACAAGAAGTAGAAAACATGTGTCCAGTTGCTCAGGGCGTACATCATGGTTGTGCACCTATTCCAGAGGAAGCTAAGTGGGTACAGGCAAAGGAAGTAAAAGATATCTCTGGTTTAACACACGGTGTTGGCTGGTGTGCACCACAGCAGGGTGCCTGCAAATTAACATTGAACGTTAAGGAAGGTATTATTCAGGAGGCATTAGTTGAGACAATCGGATGTTCAGGTATGACACATTCAGCAGCTATGTCAGCAGAGATTCTTCCTGGTTTAACTGTAATGGAAGCATTGAACACAGACTTAGTTTGTGATGCCATCAATACAGCTATGAGAGAGTTATTCCTCCAGATCGTATACGGTCGTTCACAGAGTGCATTCTCTGAGGAAGGTCTTCCAATCGGAGCTGGTCTTGAAGATTTAGGTAAGGGTCTTCGTTCACAGGTTGGTACTATGTATGGTACTTTGAAGAAGGGACCTCGTTACTTAGAGATGGCTGAGGGTTATGTAACTGCAATCGCATTAGATGCAGATGACTTGATTATTGGTTACAAGTTCGTTAACCTTGGTAAGATGACTGACTTCATCAAGAAGGGTG
Source organism: uncultured Clostridium sp. (assembly GCA_900552885.1). GTDB lineage: Bacteria > Bacillota > Clostridia > Lachnospirales > Lachnospiraceae > CAG-590. The sequence goes on from USBM01000225.1 coordinate 609, forward strand.
ATGATCCGAACACCGCTTATGAGAAGTCTTGTGGTCAGTACGGTAGAGTTGCTGATGCAGTGAAGTTAATTGACCCACGTACAGACAAAGAGATCGAGAAATAATAGAAGGAGGTAACGAGATCATGGCATTATTTGAATCATATGAAAGAAGAATTGATAAGATTAATGAAGTATTAGCAAGCTACGGTATCTCCTCTATCGAAGAAGCAGAGAAGATTACAAAGGATGCTGGCTTAGACGTATATAATCAGATTAAAGGAATTCAGCCAATCTGTTTTGAGAACGCTTGTTGGGCATACACAGTAGGTGCAGCAATCGCAATCAAGAAGGGCTGTAGAAGAGCAGCAGATGCTGCAGCAGCAATCGGTGAAGGACTTCAGTCTTTCTGTATTCCAGGTTCTGTAGCTGATACCCGTAAGGTAGGTTTAGGACATGGTAACTTAGGTAAGATGTTACTTGAGGAAGAGACTGAGTGTTTCTGTTTCTTAGCTGGTCATGAGTCATTCGCAGCTGCTGAGGGTGCTATCGGTATCGCTGAGAAGGCTAACAAGGTTCGTCAGAAACCATTAAGAGTTATTCTTAACGGTTTAGGTAAGGACGCAGCTCAGATCATTTCCCGTATCAACGGATTCACATTTGTTGAGACAGAGTATGATCCATATACTAACGAAGTTAAGGAAGTATTCCGTAAGTCATATTCAGAAGGACTTCGTGCTAAGGTTAATTGCTATGGTGCTAACTCAGTACCGGAAGGTGTTGCTATTATGTGGAAGGAAGGCGTTGATGTATCTATCACTGGTAACTCAACCAACCCTACAAGATTCCAGCATCCGGTTGCAGGTACTTACAAGAAGGAGTGCTTAGAGAAAGGTAAGAAGTATTTCTCAGTTGCATCAGGTGGTGGTACAGGACGTACACTTCACCCAGATAACATGGCAGCAGGTCCTGCTTCTTATGGTATGACAGATACATTAGGACGTATGCATTCAGATGCACAGTTCGCTGGTTCTTCATCAGTTCCTGCTCACGTAGAGATGATGGGATTGATCGGTGCCGGTAACAACCCAATGGTTGGTATGACTGTTGCAGTTGCAGTTTCTATTGAGGAAGCTGCTAAGGCTGGTAAGTTCTAGGCATTGAATATTTAATGAAAGTCCATCCCGAACCTTAACGAAACCGAGGCAAAGCCAAAGGTTGAGTTTAGTTGAGTGGATGAAAAACAATAATAAAATACAGCATGACATGCAGATTTGCAGGTCATGCTGTTATTTTTTAAAGATTATTTTATTAACAATCGATATTCAGAATCGTTTTTCCTGTCGCAGGATCAGGGATACCTAACAGGCACATGATGAGAGCCATTCGTATGTATTTTCCGTTCTGAACCTGATCAAAATAAGCGGCTCTTGGATCATCATCCACATCAAGGGAGATTTCATCGACTCTTGGAAGAGGATGAAGAACTGGCATATCTTCTTTAGCCTGTTGCAGTTTTTCTTCATTGAGGACATAGATATCTTTTAACCGGATGTATTCCTCTTCGTTGAAGAAACGTTCTTTTTGTACCCTTGTCATATATAGGACATCTAACTGTGGCAAAGTATTTTCTAAGCTAAATACCTCTTTATATATAGAATGGGTGGGATCTAAAACATCTGTTTTCATATAGTCTGGGATACATAGTTCTTCCGGGGAGATGAAATAGAACTGATTCTCTGGAAAACGTACCAGACTGCTTACCAAAGAATGAACGGTTCGTCCAAATTTGAGGTCACCACAGAATCCGATTGTTAAATGATCTAATTTCCCTTTACGTTGACGGATGGTCATCAGATCAATCATTGTCTGGGTTGGATGTGCATGTCCACCGTCTCCGGCATTTATAACCGGAATCTTGGAATACATGGATGCGCGAAGGGGTGCACCTTCTTTGGGATGCCGCATTGCTATAATATCAGCATAACAGCTTATTACACGGGTGGTATCGGCTACGGTCTCACCTTTGGTTGCACTTGATTGTTCAGCACTGGAAAATCCAAGTGTTTGCCCACCGAGACTTAGCATGGCAGACTCAAATGACAAGCGTGTTCTGGTGCTTGGCTCATAAAAAAGGGTAGCAAGCTGCCTGCCATCAGCAACATGGCGATACAATACAGGGTTGGAACGGATGCGTTCCGCAAGGTCTAAGATGTTTAAGGTTTCTTCTACGGTTAAGTCCATAGGGGTGATTAAATGTCTCATAGCCATTCTCCTTTAAGTAAGTATTCGTCACGCTTTGCACCGACGGAAACAAAGTTAATCTCTGCATGCAACATTTCCTCGATTGTTTGAATGTAGTTTCGGGCATTTACAGGGAGTGTCTCATATGTTCTGCATTTTGAGATATCTTCCTGCCAACCGGGAAGGGTGTATACGACAGGGGTATAATGGTCTAAGTTATCAGTTGGGTCGAATTCGACTAGGGAACCGTTTGTGTTTTTGTATCCTGTGATGATTGGAATTTCTTTCATAGAGCTTAATACATCTAATTTGGTAAGAGCGATCTTGTCGGCACCCTGACACTTCAGACCATACCGGCTTGCCACAGCATCAAAAGGGCCTACACGGCGAGGGCGTCCTGTTGCGGCGCCAAATTCACCTCCGGCAATGCGAAGATCCTGCTGCCATGCTTCGGAGACTGCATGTTCTGCCACAAAAGGCCCGGCTCCGACACAGGTGGAATAAGCCTTCAGGACACCTACCATATGATCAGCATGTCTGCCGGGAATGCCTGCACCAATTGGCCCATAGGCCGAGATTGTTGAGGAACTGGAAGTATATGGGAATATACCATAGTCAATGTCTCTTAAGGCACCAAGCTGAGCCTCTAGGATAACATTTTTTCCCTCGGAAAGTGCATGGTCTATATAGGAACCGGTGTCGCATATATACGGGGTGAACTTGGCAGCCTGTTCCTGACACCAGGAAAGAAGTGCAGGGTAGGACATTGGTTCCTGATGATAGCAGCCGGCAAGCTCTAAGTTCTTTGATTCGAGAATTGTCTTTAGCCGTGCTTGTATCGTTTCATCATCTAAATGAAGCAGATCTCCAAGACGAAGTGTTTTTTTACGATATTTATCACTGTAGACATAGGCGATTCCTCTCTTGGTAGAACCGAATGCGGAGCCGGTTTTTGCAAGCCGATCTTCTTCTAGTTCATCCTGAATTCTATGCCATGGCATGG
>USBM01000226.1 GCA_900552885.1 uncultured Clostridium sp.
ACTTTCAGCTAGACATAGGGGATCATTCCCAGTATGTAGGAATTATGTGTATGGAGTACGAGGGGGTTCCGGTATATTTTATTGATAATGAATATTATTTTAATGGAATTGCACCATATGGAGATACAAAATGGGATATTGAGAAGTTCTGTTATTTCTCCAAGGCAGCACTTGCTATTCTGCCGGTGATCGGATTCCGTCCGGATATTATACATTGTCATGACTGGCAGGCGGGTATGGTTCCTGTATATTTGAAGACACTATTTGCAGGTAATCCGTTTTTCAGCGGAATGAAGTCTATTATGACCATTCACAATCTGCAATTCCAGGGACGCTGGAGCATTGATCATTTGAAGTATTGTACCGGATTGCCGGATTATCTTTTTACTGCTGATAAGTTAGAATTGAACAAGGATGCTTCTATGTTGAAGGGTGGTCTGGTATATGCGGATATCATCACAACGGTAAGTAATACATATGCCTACGAGATTCAGACACCATATTATGGGGAAGGATTAGATGGGCTCCTTCGTGCAAGAAGTCAGTCTCTGGTGGGAATTGTGAATGGTATCGATTATGATATCTATAATCCGGAGAAGGATAAGAATCTTGCTAAGAATTATACAGCGAAGAACTATAAGAAGAATAAGGCAATGAATAAGACGGCATTACAGAAAGAGTTGGGATTGCCGGTGGATAAGAACCAGTTTGTGATCGGTATTATTTCCCGGTTGACAGATCAGAAAGGTCTTGACTTAGTCGATGCAGTTATGAATGAGATCTGTCAGGATGGAGTGCAATTCATTGTATTAGGGACAGGAGATCCTAAATATGAAGAGATGTTCCGGTATTATCAGAATTTCCATCCGGCAAAGGTAAGTGCGAATATCTATTTTTCTGATGCACTTTCTCATAAGATGTATGGGGCGTGTGATGCGATCTTAGTACCATCCAGATTTGAACCATGCGGTCTGACCCAGTTGATGGCATTACGTTACGGGTCACTTCCGATCGTACGGGAGACAGGTGGTTTGAAAGATACGGTTATACCGTATAATGAATATGAGCAGACAGGAACCGGATTTTCGTTTGCTAATTATGATGCACAGGAATTATTACATACAATTAACTATGCAAAAGAAGTATATTATAATCAGAAGAAGAGCTGGGAAGATATGATGGTTCGTGCAATGAATCAGAATTATTCCTGGGTGAATTCAGCAAAACAGTACGAAGAGTTGTACCGTTAGCTGATAGAAAGAGGACAGAATAACAATGGCTTTTGATGGAGTAGTAATAGCAGATATTGTCAATGATATGAAAACACGGCTGGTAGGGGGACGTATATATAAGATCTATCAGCCGGAGACGGATGAGATTAATCTGGTAGTTAAGAATCTGAAGACTACATTTCGGTTGATGCTTAATGCAAGTGCAACGTTACCGCTAGTATATTTTCTAGAGGAGAATAAAGTTAATCCGGCACAGGCTCCGAATTTTTGTATGTTGTTACGGAAGCATATTGGTAATGCAAGAATTGTGTCAGTCAGTCAGCCGGGGTTAGAGCGGATCATCATGATCGAGCTGGAACATTTAGACGAGATGGGTGATCTGTGTCGGAAGAAGCTGATCATTGAGTTGATGGGAAAGTATAGCAATATTATATTTGTAGATGACAAGGATGTGATCATTGATTCTATCAAACGGATAGGTGCACATATCAGCTCGGTAAGGGAAGTGTTACCGGGCTATGATTATGTACTTCCGCCGAATGAGAAGTATGATCCAATGTCGCTTACTAAGGAAGTGTTTTGTCAGGGGATATTAGGTAAGCCAATATCGATTGAGAAGGCGCTCTATTCGTCAATTACCGGATTTTCTAAGTTAGTTGCGGATGAGATCTGTTATGAAGCGGGAGTGGATGGAGACTTTAGTACAGACAGTCTTGCCGATGTGAATAAAGAAGCTTTGTGGAATGTGTTTAGCGAGGTAAGACGGCGGATAGAAGAAGGGAATTATTCACCCGTTATCGTATATAAGCAGGAAGAACCGATTGCATTTTCTGCGATTCCTCTTCGGATGTATGACGACATGACCGTGCAGTCTTTCGACGATATATCAGAGCTGTTACGGGAGTATTATGCTAAGAAAGATACATATTCGAGAATGCATCAGAAGTCTACAGATCTGCGTAAGGTTCTTGCAAGTGCAGTGGAACGTACTTCTAAGAAGTATGATATTCAGCGAAAACAGTTAAAAGATACCGACAAGCGTGACAAATTCCGTATCTACGGTGAATTGTTACAAACGTATGGATATGAGGTTGCGGAGGGCGATACGAAGATTACGGTTATCAATTATTATGATGGCAAAGAACTTACTATCCCGTTAGATCCAACATTAACTGCAGTTGAGAATGCAAATCGGTATTTTAACAAGTATAACAAATTAAAGCGTACCTATGAAGCTTCCCTTAAGTTAGTGGAAGAGAGTAAGCAGACATTAGAACAATTGCTTACCTTACAACATAGTATGGAGATGGCAACGACAGAAGCGGATCTTGCAGAGATCCGGGAAGAGATGGTGCTTGCCGGATTGATGAAAGCAAAGCCGATGAAGAGGAACGGCGTGAAGAAAGAAGAGAGCCGGCCGTTACATTATATTTCATCGGATGGATTTCATATGTATGTAGGAAAGAATAATCTGCAAAATGATCGTCTTACATTCAAGTTTGCCAATGCGAAGGATTTATGGTTCCATGCCAAGCAGATGCCGGGGTCCCATGTGATCGTGAAGTTAGAGGGGGCGGAGGATGTTCCGGATGCAACCTATGAAGAAGCGGCAAGGTTAGCGGCATATTATTCTTCAGGAAAGACGAGCCCAAAAGTGGAGATTGATTATACGAGACGGGGGAATCTAAAGAAGCCACCACAGGCGAATCCGGGTTATGTGATCTATCATACGAATTATTCTATGGTAGCTTTGCCGGATATTCGTGGAATCACAGAGGTAACGGAATAATCATCACTTACATTGACGAATGCAAAGATACTTATTATAATAAATGCATCCGCTTTGCGGAAGTATAGATACATGGAGGATATAAGAATATGAAAGCGGCAATTATCATGGGTTCCACCAGCGATCTTTCGAAGGTAGAACCAGCGGTTGGAATTTTAAAAAATTATGGTGTGGAAGTGAATGTACGGTGCTTATCTGCACATCGTGCTCATCTTGGACTTTCTGAATTCATTGAGGAATGTAATAACGATGGAACAGAGGTTATTATTACAGCAGCAGGTATGGCAGCGGCACTTCCGGGAGTGGTAGCATCCCAGACGGTATTACCGGTCATTGGTGTTCCACTTTCCGGTTCGGTGTTAGATGGTATGGATGCATTGATGTCAATTGTACAGATGCCTTCCGGTATTCCGGTTGCAACGGTTGCGATTAACGGAAGTAAGAATGCAGCATATCTTGCATTACAGATCATGGCTGTGAAGCATGATGAGATCAGGAAACAGTTATTGGCAGAACGCAAAGAGATGGAGCAGGCTGCAATGAAAGCCAATGCAGAGGTAATTGAGAAGTTTAAGTAAGATAGAAGGAATAAAAAAGAACTATCCAATGTATTGTACTATGGTACATTGGGTAGTTCTTTTTATGATAGAAAATGAAATAATCGGCAGACGATTATGCTTCTAATTTCTTACCGGTAATCATTTCATACGCTTCTAAATATTTATCGATTGTCTTTTGGGCAACATCTGCCGGAAGCTCCCAATCATGCTTGCCTTCGTTTGCCTTGAGCCAGTCTCTTG
>USBM01000227.1 GCA_900552885.1 uncultured Clostridium sp.
AAGATCTTTTTCATGGAAAGAGCAATGTTGTGAGTGAGTTTATGCTTGTTGCGTTTTTGAATGTTCGAAAGCAATGCTGTGCCAGAAAAAGGGCAACGACACAGCAATATATATGGTTTGGTTGTACATTTGTTTTAATGTCTGGATTGCTCCTTTGGTCAGGGGGCAATAACATACAGAATGTTCTATATATTATTTCTGCGGGAATGCTTTTAGCATTGAGTATAGTTGATTGGATGACACAGTATATTCCAGTGGAGTATACTTGTATTATTTTTGTGTGTGGACTAATTCATTTATTTGCAGATTATTCTAATTGGTTACAATATTTAATTGGTCTTATTGCAGTCAGCGGTTTTTTATGCGTTACGAATTGGATTGCTACGCCTTTTATGAGACGGCGTTATGGTGGAGCGATAAGTAGCGTGATAGGGGACGGTGACATCAAATTAATGGCAGCAACTGGCTTACTATTAGGCTGGAAACTTAATTTTATAGCATTAGGAATTGGTTGTGTTGCAGGGTCGGTGATACATCTGATTATAATGAAGATTAAGGAAAGTGGACGACAGTTTGCTTTCGGCCCGTATTTATCTTTGGGCGTTTATATTACAATGATATGCGGTGAACAGCTTGTGGGCTGGTATCTGGGCATGTTGGGGATGTGAATATCCCTTATTTTAATAACTTCTGATTAGCGAGGGAGGCTACGATATGGCAAAGAGTAATAAAGTCTTAACAATAGAAATAACAAATGAAAGTATTACGATTGTTGAAGTATCACCTTCAACAAAGAAACAGACAGTAGTGCATAATGCATTAATATTTGAGACACCAGAAGATGCATATGAAGATGGTGCACTTCGGGATATTGAAAAGATTGCGGCAGCTATCAAGGAACAATTAGAGGCAAACGGTGTAACCAATAAAAACGCAATCTTTATTTTGAGTTCTACGAAAGCGGTTAACCGTGAAGTGTTAATTCCAGATGTAAAAGAGAATAAGGTAAAGGGAATTGTTGCAGCGAATGCTTCAGAATATTTCCCTGTTAATGTGGAAGATTACATTGTGTCTCATACTATATTGGAACATGTTGTCAATGAAGATAAGAGCAAGCAGTTGAAGTTGATGGTGGTTGCAGCTCCAATTGCAATGGTGAAGGGCTATTATGAATTGGGAAGTATGTTAGGATTAACTGTACAGGCGGTGGATTATGTTGGTAATTCTATGTTACAGTTGATTAAGACACAGACAAGTTCAACTATGACAACAATGGTTATCCAGTTAGGTAGTGAGTCTACAATTTTAAATATTGTAAAAGGAGATACGTTGTTATTACAACGTACTGTTCCATATGGAACGAATGCTGTTGTGACAGAAGTTATGGATGAAAAAGGTGTGGATGCGACAACAGCAATGACATTATTACAGAACGAACGATTGGTAACAGTTGATTTTGATGACAATGCAGCAACTGGCGCATTTCGTTATTTGATTAATAATGTTGGTCGTGTCATCGACTATTATGTGGCAAAGAATCCAGACAAGCCGATTGATGATGTGTTCTTAACAGGTGATGGCGCACTGATTCGTGGCATCGATGGTTTGTTTAAGATTCAGTTAAATATTCAGACTAAGATTATGGATAGTTTATACAATGTTAAGTTTGATCCTAAAATTGATCTTAAGATTTATAATCCAGTATATTTGATTTCACCGATTGGTGCTGCTTTTGCACCGATGGGATTCCGCCCGACAGAGGTTAAGACAAAAGGTGCTAATAGTGCGGATTATATGAAGTATGGTGTGGGTGTTTTGATTGCGGGTGTTGTAATTGCGGCAGGAGCTTCTGTGGCTACGATTGTTATGAAGAATAATGCACAGGCTGAACAGAATTCATTAAATGCGCAGATTGCGGCAATCGCTGATATTGATCAGATTATTAGTGAACATGATGATGTTATGGCTAAGTATGATGATATCAAGAGCATGTATGATCAGACTAAGACCCTGAATGAGAATTTTTCAACTTTGTTTGATGAGTTAGAGAAGAATCAGCCAAAGGATTTGCAAATTGCTACTTATTCATCTACAGATGCTGATATAAAAATGGAAGGTACTGCAAAGAATTATGATGCAATTGCCAAGTTTATAATTCAGTTGAAGAAGATTGAGTGTATTGATGATGTATTTGTTACGGATATTGCAACCGAGTTAGATGAGGAGACTGGAGAGGAAATTAGTACATTTAATTTGACTGCTGTATTTGTGTCAACGGAAGAAGAGGATGAGGCAACTCTTGATGAGCAGAATGCAGGAGATGCAACATTAGAGACAGTTCCAGCAGAATAGGAGGGATGAAGAATGGGAAGTATTACTAATTCACAAAAAGCGTTATTGATCGGACTTATAGGTGTTGTAATTGCTGTAATATCAATATTATATGTAGCAAAACCTAATATGGACGATATTTCAAGAATTAAGAGCGAAAATCAGACTTTACAGGCAAGATTGGTGGAGTTGCAGGGCAAACAGGCAAAACGTGATCAGTATCTGGCTGAGACAGAAGAATATCAAGGAAAATTTGATGATATTATGAATTCATTTCCTGCAGATCTGAATCAGGAAATTAGCATTATGTTCTTACAGGGAATTAAAGAAGATTACGAATTTGATGTTACGACATTGGGATTGGGTGAGAAAGAACAATTCTATACATTAGGAGTTGGCGGAGGAGATGCTGCACTTACAGATGGTAGTACAGCAGATGCTACTGCAACGACAGAGGCAACGACGACAGAGGCGACTACGACAGAGGCGACTACGGCAACAACAGAGACAACGGCTGCGGCTGACGGAACGACAGATGTAGCAGAGAATACAACGGATGCCGGATATCAGTGCTATCGTGCAGCTTTTCCAATTGAATATACAGGAAGTTATAGTGCAATTAAGGATATTGTATCTTATGTAGATACATATACAGACCGTATGACTGTAGATAGTATTGAAATTGCTTATGATGCAGAAGATAATCTGTATACAGGTAAGATGAATCTGATGTGTTACGCAATTGAAAGTCCGGATCGTTCACCTCGTTCAATTGATCTTGATGATGTAGAGGTTGGTGTGGGTAATATTTTCGAGGGCGGAAGTGGTTCCGCAAGCGGAAGTGATTCTTCACTTAATAAGTATGATGAAAATGATGGCGCAGCAATTGTGAATAGCTATGATTTCTATGCATTATTGAATCCATCAGGAAGTGATGTTTCTGCGAAGGTTGTTGGACAGAATGGTTCAGGCAAAGAAGCAAGTGTAATTTCTAACGGTGATAATAGTGTTTCAACATTAAGTTTTGATTTCTATGAGGAAGATGGAAAGACATATTGCAAATATGTTTTGGATAATTCAACTTCTTATACAGCAGAAGTTACTTCAGCAGAGGATATTAAAGTATTGTTACAATCATCTGCTAAGAAAGATGAAGAGGATAAGGTTGGAGTTAGGGTTACAATTAATAATACATCTAAGCTTCCAGTCTACGTAAAAGTTGCGGATGATGATGCATCATCAGGACGTGTAAACGTTGCTAGTAAATCTGGTTCAGTGAAGATTTACAAATAAGAATGGAGTGATTCATGGCATGAAGAAAATCCATAATAGAGGTGTTACGTTTGTTGAATTAGCAATTGCTGTTGTTGTTTTTGGCATTTTGATTGGACCGATAGTAAGTAAGCTGGTTGTTGCAATGAATACTTCTAATAAGTCGAAGACTG
>USBM01000228.1 GCA_900552885.1 uncultured Clostridium sp.
GAGCAATTAAGTGCGAACGGCCCCGGCTTGGAACCAATTTTTCTAGACCGTTGCGTCCGTTAGACACATGTGTCCGTCACTTACGCTGTGCAAGGGTATCAGGAATTATGCTCTTAATTCAATACCCATCTGGCGAAGTGCATCAAGAACTTTCTCAACTGCTTTATCTACCTCTGCAGACTCTAGGTTGCGGTCTTTCGCACGGAAGATCAGGGAGAATGCTACAGACTTCTTGCCTGCCCCTACCTGTTCGCCTTCATATACATCAAAAAGTTCACAACTTTCTAAGATCTTGCCTGCGTTTTTCTTGATAACATGTTCAATCTGTCCTACGAACAAGCCTTTATCCATTACCATTGACAAATCTCTGGTACTAGCCGGGAACTTAGCAATACCCTCATACTTACGATCAAAGTTAGCAAGCATGGTGATCACTTCCATGTTCAAAACGGCAACATATGCTTCCGTTTTCAGATTATAATTATCGCCTACTTCCGGATGAATCTGTCCAATGAAACCTAAATTCAATTTGCCCTTTTGGATACGTGCCTGACGACCCGGGTGCAGATACGGAATATCATCAGACGGCTCGCACTCTGCTCCGGTTACACCTAATTTATCGAAGATCTCTTCTACAACACCCTTCATATCGAAGAAGTCACCTGAGCCATACATACCAAGTGTCAAACGCATCTTCTCATCTGGTAGTTCCGTAAGCGGCAATGCCTTTGGCAGATATATATTACCAAGCTCGTATAATCTGGCAACTTTATTTCTTCTGTTGTAGTTGGTTGCAAGAGATGTCAGCATACCATTTAAAGAAACAGTTCTCATAATAGAGAAATCCTCTCCTAACGGATTGGCAATTACAATTGCCTGACGTTCTGCCGCATCTTCCGATAACAACAATTTATCAAATACCTTAGGGCTTTCAAATGAATACGTCATTCCACCTGAGAAACCATTTCTCTCACAGATCTCTCTTGCAATATCCTGTACACGCTGGTCAAATGGCTTCTTACCAACCGTTGCCTCTCCTTTCGGAAGAGAAACCGGAATATTATCATAGCCATAGAATCTGGCAACTTCCTCTGCAATATCAGCTGCACAGTTAAGATCCTGACGGAAAGTTGGAATCGTCAATGTATTATCCTGCTCATTATATACTAACTCAAGCTTAGTAAGGTAAGTAAGCATCTCTTCTTTGGAAATATCAGTGCCCAATAATTTGTTATAACGATCCGGTTCAAACTCTAAGACTTTCTCTTTCACCGGTTCCGGATAAACGTCTACAACACCGCCAACAACATCACCACATCCCATCTCTTCTACTAGCTGGCAGGCACGATTGATGGCTTCCATTGCTGTATTCGGATCTAACCCCTTCGTGAACTTGAAAGATGCATCCGTCTGTAAACCGATTCTCTTAGATGCAAGACGAATATTGGTTCCATCAAAGCAGGCAGCCTCAAACAATACAGTCTTAACATTATCCGTGATCATGGAATTCTCGCCGCCCATAATTCCGGCAATACCAACTTCCTTTTCACCATCACAGATCATCAAGATATCAGAGTCCATTTTACGTTCCTGACCATCTAATGTCACAAAAGTATCTCCATCATTTGCACGTTTTACAATGATCTCATGGTTCGCAATCGTATCGAGATCATATGCATGCATCGGCTGACCGTATTCTTCCATAATATAGTTCGTAATATCTACCAGATTATTAATAGAACGGATTCCCATTGCCTTCAGGCGATCCTGCATCCACTTTGGAGACGGTCCGATCTTAATATTCTCTACCACTCTTGCACAGTAACGGGAACAAAGGTCATGATCCTTTACCGTAACCTTAATAAAATCGTTGACATCTTTATCATTTGCCTTCACAGTCACAACAGGTGGATAAAAAGGCTTACGGAATGTTGCTGCAACTTCTCTTGCCATACCGATCATTGAAAAACAATCCACACGATTTGAGGTGATCTCATACTCTACTACGGTATCATCCAATCCTAATGCATGTACTGCATCATCTCCCGGTTTTACAGGAGAGCCCTCCGGAAATACATATACTCCATCTTCCGGCGCCTCCGGATAGAAGTCTCTAGATGAACCGAGTTCTTCGATTCCGCACATCATACCATTACTCTCTACACCACGAAGTTTGCCTTTCTTAATCTTAATTCCATCCGGATATTCATTGTCATCTCCATGTGCAGCAGCAACTTTACCACCATCTAAGACTAATGGGATCATATCTCCCACTTTCACATTCTTTGCTCCTGTTACGATCTGAAGGCTTTCCGATCCAACATTAACCTGACAGACAACCAACTTGTCTGCATCCGGATGCTTCTCCATTGTCTCGATCCGTCCAACTACGATCTTCTCTAAGTTCTTATCCTTCTTCTCATAACCTTCTACGTGCGAACCTGATAATGTCATTTTATCTACAAATTCCTGTACGTCCACGTCAAGATCCGGAACATACGCTTTCATCCATGATATTGGTGTATTCATAATTCATTTCCTTTCTTTCACTTCTATATTAGTCGCAATGCTAATCTCGATACCTACCGGTATCTCTCTATTGCTCTCTCGCAATGCTAATCTCGATACCTGCCGGCATCTCTCTATTGCTCTCTCGCAATGCTAATCTCGATACCTGCCGGTATCTCGATTTCCGTGCTTCGCACTATACACATGGAATCTTTCTCGCCGGAAGCCATGCAAGCCTGCCTCCGGCTCTAAGCTTCCATGTGTGCATTGCTCGGCTTCGCTAAAACTGATTCAAAAATCTTGTATCATTTTCATAGAGAAGTCTCATATCATCAATCTCATACTTCAACAATGTGATTCTCTCTAATCCAATACCAAATGCAAATCCCTGATATTCCTTCGGATCAATGCCACACATTTCCAATACATGCGGATGAACCATACCGCAGCCAAGAATCTCAATCCAGCCACTTCCTTTACACATACGGCATCCCTTACCACCGCACTTGAAACAGGTGATATCTACCTCAGCAGATGGCTCTGTAAATGGAAAATGATGTGGACGGAACTTAACCTGTGTCTTCTCTCCAAAGAACTCTCTGGCAAACTGTGCCAAAGTTCCCTTAAGATCTGCCATTGTAATGTTCTTATCTACAACCAATCCCTCTACCTGATGGAAAGATGGAGAATGTGTTGCATCCACTTCATCTGCACGGAACACACGACCTGCAGAAAGAATACGGATCGGAAGTTTGCCCTGTTCCATAATTCTTGCCTGTACCGGTGAGGTCTGTGTTCTTAACAAAATATCTTTCGTAATATAGAAGGTATCCTGTTCGTCCTTTGCCGGATGATTAGCCGGAATATTCAAAAGTTCAAAGTTATATTTGTCATATTCTACTTCCGGACCCTCTACCACTTCATAACCCATACCGATAAATACGCGTTCCAGATCTTCTAATGCTATCTGATTCGGATGTCTGTGACCTCTCATGTTCTTCTTACCCGGAAGTGTAACATCAATCGTCTCTCTCTTCATCTTCTCTGTACGAAGCATCCTGGAAATCTTAGTCTTCTCCTCTTCTAACTTCTCCTCGATCGCCGTTCTTGCCTCATTGACCATCTGACCAACCATCGGTCTCTCCTCAGCCGGAACATCCTTCATGGACTTAAGCACCGCTGTCAGTTCTTGCCATGATGTGCCGTGTGGCCAACAAGCTGCCGGGCACCCAGTTCCTGGCATTCACCAAGAAATATGATCTGG
>USBM01000229.1 GCA_900552885.1 uncultured Clostridium sp.
ATAGATCTTTGCAGACTTGGCAATCCACACATTATTCTCTCTCTCTTCGTAGATATCCTTTGGCAGAGACTTTCCTAATTCTATAATAAAATCTCCTATCTTAGGAAGTGCTTCCCATGGATATGTCAATCCCTCTAATAATGGCTTTGCCAAAGTCTCCTCTAAACTATACATTTCCTGAATCGTAACCTGTTTTTCGCTCATGTCGTTATCTCCCTTCTAAAATAATATTTATTTTTCCATATAAATTACTACCAGACAAAACCATCTTCATCCTACCGGTTATTGTGAACTCCATACCGTCTGAATCCAATGGGATTGCAATAGTCCTATTTCATTTACCCTGACTCTATGACTTTTTTGTCTTCTTCTTAGTTGCCGGCTTTTTATAAAACTGTGCTGCATAATCAAAATATGCCCGCAATTGGTACTGATTGTTCAATCCTTTCACCGCATCCGTCCGCTGCCGAATGAATTTCTCTAATTTCTCCATATACTCTTCTTTTGTAATCGATCCTTCTGCCACATAAGAAAGCCCTTTTTCCCAGCTTGCTGTCAATTCCGGATTCAGTAAAGAATTAATGGAAAATGCTACCACATCATGAATCATTTCTCCCATCAATGTCGGAGTAATGATCTGTGTCTTCTTATTCAGATCAAGATACTTGTTATTCACTAGCTTCTTAATGATCTCCGCTCTCGTTGCTGATGTTCCGATTCCACTTCCTTTGATATGTGCCCGAAGTTCCTCATCCTCAATTAACTGTCCTGCATTCTCCATGGCAAGGATCAAAGTACCGGAACTATATCGTTTTGGTGGAGAAGTCTCCCCTTCTTTGATATCAAAACCATTCACGGATAGCTGTATCCCTTTCTTAAGCTGCATGGCTGTCTCCACCATCTCTTTGGAATACTTGCTATCCTCATCCTCCTTGTCTTTCTGCCTGCCAAAGGAATAATTCATAATTGGCAGATATCCCGGGTCTACCAGTACCTTGAAATTAGCAAACAGCTTCTCACCTCCACAATCCAGCGTAAGACCTAACTTCTGATATACAGCCGGTGGATAAAATATACTTAAGAATCTTCGCACAATTACCTCGTAGACCTTCTTCGCTGTATCATGCAGACTGCTAAAGGCATTCAATCCCTGACCGGTCGGAATGATCGCATAATGGTCTGTGATCTGCTTGTCATTGACATAACGTGTCTTGGCAATTCCCTTATAGCTGCCATTATCTAATATATGTTGTGCGTATTCCTTCATTGCCGGAATATTACGAAGTCCTGAGATATTCTTATATATCTCCTTACTGACCGCTGTCGACAAGACTCTGGCATCCGTTCTCGGATACGTCACCATCTTCTTCTCATAAAGTTCCTGTACAACCTGCAAGGTCTGATCCGGGCTGATCTTGAATAGTCTGGAACAGTCATTTTGCAGCTCCGCAAGGTTATACAGTAACGGAGCATTCTTATTCTCTTTCTTCTTTTCTACTTTATCAATTGCGACATGCATATCCGCACTTAACTGCTCAATCAGTGCCTTGGCATCCTTCTCTTCCTTGAAACCGTTCTCTTTATAAAGCAGTGGTGAATTATAATATCTGCTACCCTCGACTGCTTTCCACTCTGCCTCAAAGGTTCCATCTGCTAATGCCATATTACCGATCACCCGGTAAAATGGTGTCTTAACAAACTGCCGGATCTCACGCTCTCTCCGAACAATCATTCCAAGTACACATGTCATCACGCGCCCCACAGAGATCACACAACGATCTTTATTCAGATATGTCTTCACCGGATAACTGTATTTGAGAGTCAGGATACGCGAGAAATTAATTCCCATCAGATAATCTTCCTTCGCCCGAAGATATGCGGAATCTGACAGATTATCATACTCATGCATATCCTTTGCTTCCCGGATTCCCCGAAGAATCTCTTCCTCTGTCTGTGAATCGATCCACACCCGTTTCTTCTGCTTTGTGTCTGGCACCTGTGCCATCTGATCGACCAATCGGTAAATATACTCTCCTTCCCGTCCGGAGTCCGTGCAGATATAGATACATCCTACATCCTCCCGATTCAATAACCCTTTCACAATGTCAAATTGCTTCGACACACCTTCGATGACTTCATACTTGAATTCTTCCGGCAGAAATGGCAATGTCTCTACACTCCACTTCTTCAATGCAGGGTCATAGACCTCCGGATAACTCATCGTTACCAGATGTCCCACACACCAGGTCACAACCGAATCTTCCGACTCAATATACCCATTCTTACTGCCGCCATTTATCTTCAGTGCCTTGGCAAATTCTCTCGCCACACTTGGCTTCTCTGCTATGTATAAATTCTTCAAATAACTTACCTTACCTTTTCTATATTCCACATATGCACACTATTTTTATTGTACCTTGAATATAGAATTTTGTAAATAGTTTACCGGAATGGCTGCTGCTGAAACAAATACCACTCTATCACGGACTGTCCCCTTGTATTTTCCACCCCATAATTACAGATTATTCAAAGATTTCTTTTTATTGTTTGATTTATGAACCGGCAATTCATTATACATTGCATTGAAGAGTCCAGCCAGATATTCTTTACTGTCAACATCTTCTACTAACAACATCTCTTTTGCCCCTTCATACGGTAATTCATAAGTCGCAGTTACCATATAAGAAACTGCAGATTTTGTCGGTTTCACAAGTAACCTGTCATCATATATGCCTCCGACAATTCTGCCCCGATAATATAGGATATATTCTCCCATCATTGCACGATAATTAATCTCTTCTAAATCAGATAACTGCTCTAATATAAATTGTAAATATCCTTTGCTTGAAGCCATGTTTATCCTTCCTACTGTTTCCGGTATTCGTCATTGTCCCGTTTTTCTGCTGCCCACATGCGCACAATGAACATACCATAATTACCATAATCATCAAAAATAACTTATTCTTCATATCTTTTTCTCCTGTCACTCTACCTTTACAAGATAGCCTTCCGGTGTGGCATACTCTCCGGTAATCCCATCAAGATAACCTGGTACAAGTTCTTTACACAAAAAGAATGATGCATCTTCTCCCTCCGGCAATCCATGATAACGGATACCATACTTGCTTGCCTGCTTAAAGCCGCTCTTTCCATAAAAATCAATATTTCCTTCAAAGCATAGTGCTCCGCAACCAAGATCTGCAGCTTTCTCCAATGAATAATCAAGCAGGATTTTACCATATCCTTCCCGCTTATATTCATTCTTGATACAGATCGGTCCCATCGTCATAATTGGAATATATCTTCCATCATCCGATTTAATACTCGTTCTCATAAACATATTCTGACCAATCAGCTTACCCTCTTCATCATTTTCTTTAAGAAGCATCACAAAATCCAGTTCTGGAACAAATGCCGGATCATTTCTCAGCTGGTTAATGACATAATGCTCCAGGCATCCGGGACGATACACATTCCAAAAACTCTCTCTTACCAGATTTTCTACTTTTTGATATTCTTCCTTTTTCTCTAAACGAATTATAATATTACTTTTTTTCCATTTCTTTTATCTCCTCTCTTAAAGCCGATAACCCTAATTCATTCTTCTGTATCAGAATTAACAGCTCTGCGTCTTAAGCGCCTGGTTCTTATATTACCGTTTCATTTCTTCTGCAATTTTATCCAGCATAAGTTCAAACTGACGTTTTACCTTCGCCTTATCTGCTGCTCCATCATAAATACTGTAATAAAAATGCATAAC
>USBM01000230.1 GCA_900552885.1 uncultured Clostridium sp.
AGGAATAAGAAAGAATATGAAAAAGGCAAAGATAATTTTGCTTGTCATGTGTTGTCTGTTATTAGCCGGATGTGGCAAACAGGCGGCTTCGTCAAATATTTCATCGATTGATGATTTGGAGGGCAAGCGAATCGGTGTACAGATTGGAACGACAGGAGATATCTATGTCTCTGATTATGAAGGGGACGATGCAGGAACAGTTGTGGAACGTTACAATAAAGGAAATGATGCAGTATCTTCATTGAAGAACGGCAAGATTGATTGTGTTGTAATTGATGAAGAACCGGCAAAAGCATTTATTAAGAAGAATAGTGACTTAAGCATTTTAGAGGAAGAGTTTACGATTGAAGATTATGCAATCTGTGTATCCAAGGATAAGCCGGAGTTAAGAGATAATATTAATCAGGCACTGCGTGAACTCAAAGAAGATGGCACGTTACAGAAGATCATTGATAATTACATCAACGATAATGATGAGGGATTCCATTATCAGAGTCCGGACAGTCTCACCTATGAGAACGGAACGTTGGTTATGGCAACGAATGCGGCATTTCCGCCATATGAATATTATAAAGATAATAAGATTACCGGTATTGATGCAGATATGGCAACAGCCGTTGCAGATAAGCTCAATATGAAGTTAGAGATTCAGGATATGGAGTTCGATTCTATTATTACAGCGGTACAGGCGGGAAAGGCAGATATCGGTGTTGCAGGAATGACAGTAACAGAGGATCGTCTTAAGAATATTGATTTTACAGATACGTATGCAACCGCTAAGCAGGTAATTATTGTTCGGAATGGTAATCATAATCCGTTACTTTCTATCAAGGATAGTTTCTACCAGAACTTTGTGGAGGAGAACCGGTATGAATATATTGTGAAGGGTCTTCGCAATACATTAGTGATTTCTGTGTTTGCGGTATTGCTTGGTTTGGTGATTGGATTCCTGATCGCCTTGGTCCGTACGACACATGATAAGATGGGAAGCCTTAAGATACTCAACTGGCTTTGCAAGGTATACCTTACGATCATTCGGGGTACGCCAACCATGATTCAATTGTTGATCATTTATTATGTGGTATTTGCATCTGCAAATGTCAGCAAGATTTTTGTAGCTGTATTAGCATTTGGTATCAATTCCGGAGCTTATGTAGCGGAGATCTTACGAGGTGGAATTATGGCACTTGATATCGGTCAGTTTGAAGGTGCAAGAAGCTTAGGCCTTACACATGGACAGACAATGCGGTATATTATTCTTCCACAGGCGATTAAGAATACTCTGCCGGCACTTGGCAATGAGTTCATTGTGTTGATCAAGGAGACTGCAATTAGTGGTTATATTGGACTTCAGGACTTAACAATGGGAGGAAACATTATTCGTGGTATTACTTATGAAGCATTTTTCCCATTGATCACAGTAGCATGTATTTATCTTGTTATTGTCATGATCCTGTCAGCAGGAGTCAGCAGATTAGAAAGGAGCCTGAAGAAGAATGAGCGATAAGGATGTAATTATTAAGGTAGATCATATGACAAAGTCGTATGGTGACAATGTAGTTCTTGAGGATATTAATACGGTGGTCAATAAGGGCGATATTATTGCGATCATCGGACCGTCGGGTTGTGGTAAGTCAACCTTTATCCGAACCTTGAATTTGTTAGAGAAGCCGGACAGCGGTTCGGTTTTATTAGATGGACAGGATCTGACGGATAAGAAAGTAGATATTAATAAGATGCGTCAGAAGGTGGGAATGGTATTTCAGCATTTTAACCTGTTCCCGAATCTGACTATTAAAGAAAATATTACGTTAGCTCCTGTGAAGACAAAGCTGATGAGTAAGCAGGAGGCAGAGAAGAAAGCGGATGAACTGTTGGAACGCGTTGGACTTTCTGACAAGGCGGATGCATATCCGGACACATTATCCGGTGGGCAGAAACAGAGAATTGCCATTATTCGTTCGCTGGCAATGAATCCAGAAGTGATATTGTTTGATGAACCAACCTCTGCATTAGACCCTGAGATGGTTGGTGAAGTATTGGAATTGATGAAGGAACTTGCAAAAGAGGGCATGACAATGGTAGTGGTTACCCATGAGATGGGATTTGCGAAAGAAGTTGCTAACCGGGTTATGTTCTTAGATGAGAAAGGAATTAAGGAGGAAGGAACTCCGGAAGAGATATTTGAATCTCCGAAGAGTCCGAGACTTCAGAGTTTCCTAAAACGTGTAACTGCATAATGGAATAGAAACGGAATCCCTGTATCTACACTAACATGTAGATATGGGGACTTTGCTTTGGTGTGATATAAAAAGAAGGCCCGGTGGGTACCGAACCTTCAACTAATGAGGGGGAGAGGATTTCAGTACAAATTCTTGTACTATATGAAAAGCTCTTACAAGTTCATAGTATAGAGAAAAAATGTGAACAAAATATGTTCATCCTGTTTTCGTTTTGTGAACTTTTCATCAAAAAACAAAAAAAGATTATGGATAGGAATAGTTGCGGGTGGTATGGGAATGTGTGTATAATGAAGTAAAATGATGCGATGGTTGAAAAGCAGATGACCTTTAACATCATAAAATCAGACAAAGGAGGAATCAGATATGGTAAAGCATATTATATTATGGCAATTAAAAGAGGAATTAAAAGGAGAGGAAAAAGAACAGGTTAAGAACAATATGAAAGCCTATTTGGAAGCGTTGGTTGGTAAGGTGCCGGGGCTTATTAGTATGCAGATTGTGATTGATGGCTTGGAATCGTCTAATGCAGATGTAATGTTAGACAGTACATTAGAAGATGAAGCGGCTTTGAAAGGCTATGCAGTTCATCCGGAACATGTTGCGGTTGCAGATACCTATGTGAGACCATTTACAGCAGTTCGTACCTGTATGGATTATGAAGTGTAGAAAGAAGGGAAAATGGGATTATGGAAATGGCATTGCATGAAGGAAGACCAGGTTCCGCAGAAGGAAGATTAGAGAAAGAGATTCGTGTGTATGACCTGTTAGATTCCCTGCAGATTCCATATTTACGGACGGATCATGGAGTAGCGGATACGATGGAAGCGTGTAATAAGATTGACGCGGTTTTGGATGTATTAATCTGTAAGAATTTATTTTTATGTAATACACAGAAGACAAAGTTTTATTTGCTTATGATGCCGGGAGATAAGAAGTTTAAGACGAAGGATCTGTCAAAGCAGATCAATAGTGCAAGGCTATCATTTGCAGATGCGGAATATATGGAACGGTACTTGGATATTACACCGGGATCTGTCAGCATTATGGGATTAATGAATGACAAAGACAATCAGGTGCAGCTTCTGATTGATGAAGAAGTATTAAAGGGTGAATATCTGGGATGTCATCCGTGTGTAAATACATCTAGCATTAAGCTTAGAACCAGTGATATTATGAATATTTTTCTGCCCGCTGTTCATCATGAAGCAATTGTTGTAACACTGTAATAATATAGTATGGTATTTTAATAATTAGGGAGGGAGCGATGAATGATATTAAGGATTATATATATAATTGCATTGGCGATAGCTGCAAATTTACCGGTTATCATATACATGACTGGATTTTGGATGCTGATTGTGGCCGGAGTAGTGGGATTTATTTTATGTAATCTGCGACCATCATCTAAAAGTGGCAGGTTGCTTTCTAAAAGGCTGGCAATTTGTAATTCTGGTTGTGAATTATTGAAATTATTTG
>USBM01000231.1 GCA_900552885.1 uncultured Clostridium sp.
ACGCGAGTGTGCCTGCTGCAACATGACACCACCCAAAGCCGGGTTCACAACCTAAAACATGCGCGTCCGTCACTTACGCTGTGCAAGGGTATAAGGGTATTAGGTTTTAGTGGGAAAGTGGTAAGATGCTCTTTTTGATAGCATCAAAGCTTTCCTTACTGATAACATGTTCCATCTTACAGGCATCCTCCGCCGCAATCTTGGCATCTACACCAAGGCTGATAAGCCAATTAGTGAATAATTCATGCCGTTCATAGATCATTTCTGCGACTTCTTTGCCCGCAGGTGTCAAACTGATGTATCCGGCATCGGATACAGTGATGTATTCTTTCTCTCGAAGATTCTTCATTGCAATGCTGACACTTGATTTCTTGAAACCTAATTCAGTAGCAACGTCAACGGAGCGTACAACAGGTAAAGATCGACTGAGAAGAAGTATTGTCTCCAGATAATTTTCGGATGATTCGTTTGTTGCCATATTCATACCTCCCAATAATATAAAGAATGTTAGGGATATATTCATTAATTTAGCAGAAAATGAAATCCCTAACATAGAAAAAATCCCTAATTACACAACATAATTGTAACACATATTACTAAAATTTGAAAGAAATATTATTTTATTGAAAAAAGTTATTGACAACTAATGAAAGTTAGCATACACTAACAGATGATTAAGGAACATATATTCATACAAAGGAGTACGTGTCATATGGAAGGAGTTGGTTGTATGCCGTTAACAATGGCGAGAGAAGGAGAAGAGAACGTAATTAAGAAAATTGGAGGCAGGGAAGAGACCAGACAGTTTTTGGAGAACCTCGGATTTGTATCCGGTGGTACGGTTACGGTAATCTCAGAGATCAACGGTAATATGATTGTGAATGTGAAGGATTCACGAGTAGCGATCGGTAAGGATATGGCGAATCACATCATGGTATAATGTATGGTTTCAAATGAATGAAAAAGGAGAATTGGCATGAAAACATTAAAAGAAGTAGCATGCGGCGAGACAGTCAAGGTTACCAGATTAACCGGTGCTGGTCCTGTTAAGAGAAGAATCATGGATATGGGTATTACCAAAGGTGTTGAGATTTATGTAAGAAAAGTAGCACCACTTGGAGATCCGGTAGAAGTTACTGTAAGAGGATATGAGTTATCTCTTCGTAAAGCAGATGCTGAGATGATCGAGGTAGAGTGAGCATATTTTTTTATATGATGGTTAGTATATGCTAACAATAAATAGGAATAACAAATTATAGATAGTTATAACTATCGACTGCAATAAAAAAGGAGAAAGAAAATGTCAGTAAAAATTGCGTTAGCAGGTAATCCAAACTGCGGTAAAACAACATTATTTAATGCACTGACCGGTTCTAACCAGTTTGTAGGTAACTGGCCGGGTGTTACGGTAGAGAAGAAAGAAGGTAAGTTAAAAGGTCATAAAGATGTGACGATCATGGATTTACCAGGTATCTATTCTTTGTCTCCATATACGTTAGAGGAAGTCGTTGCCCGTAATTATTTGATTACAGATCGTCCAGATGCTATTATTAATATTGTAGATGGTACGAATATTGAGAGAAACTTATATCTCTCTACACAGATTATGGAGCTTGGTATTCCGGTAATTATGGCGATCAATATGATCGATGTATTGGAAAAGACCGGTGACAAGATTGATACAGCTAAATTAAGTAAGAAATTAGGTTGCGAAGTTGTTGAGATTTCTGCTTTGAAAGGAACAGGAATTGAGAAAGCTGCAGCAAATGCAGTGGATCTGGCAAAGAAGAATGAGCAGGTTGTGCCGGTACATGAATTTGCAAAAGAAGTAGAGGATATAATCAAATCTGTTGAAGATAAGTTAACAGATGTAGAAGAAGCTCAGAGACGTTTCTTTGCGATTAAGTTATTAGAGAAGGATGAGAAGATCATTGAACAGATGAAGAATGCACCGGATGTATCGGCTGAGATTAAACAGTTAGAGGATGCAATGGATGATGATACTGAGAGTATTATCACCAATGAAAGATATGTATATATCTCATCTATTATCGGTGACTGTGTTAAGAAAGCAAACGGCAAGAAGTTAACAACTTCTGATAAGATTGATAAGATTGTGACAAACCGTATTCTTGCATTGCCAATCTTTGCAGTTGTTATGTTCCTTGTATACTATATTGCAATGGTAACAGTTGGTGCAGCAGCAACAGACTGGACCAATGATAATTTATTTGGTGATGGTTTCCATCTATTTGGAATAGGTTCTGCTGATTATAGTGAAAAAGCAGATGAGTATGATGAAGCAAGCGGTGTTGTGAATGGATACGTTGCCTACTTAGATGAACAGGGTGTTGATGTTGCAGAGATTGCAGATGCACTTGACAGTGAGTCAGATGATTATGATGCAGATGCAGCAAGTAAGGCATTGGATACGTTAGAGACGGTTGCAGCTGATTATCCGGAAGCTACATATTCTGTAGAAGATGAAGAGACACTTGCAACAGAGGATGTAACAGCAACTTATAAAGATTTAAAAGGTGCAATTGCAACAGAGAAGGATTACAACTGTGAAGCCCCGGATCCGGCAGAGTATGGTGTATGGGTTCCTTCTATTCCGGATGCGATTGATGCGGGTCTTCAGAAGATCGGCTGTGCAGACTGGTTAGAGGGATTGATCATTGATGGTATTGTTGCCGGTGTTGGCGCGGTACTTGGTTTTGTGCCTCAGATGTTGGTATTGTTCTTATTACTTGCATTCTTGGAGTCATGTGGTTATATGGCACGTATCGCATTCATCATGGACCGTATCTTCAGAAGATTTGGTCTTTCCGGTAAATCCTTCATCCCAATGTTGGTAAGTACCGGATGTGGTGTTCCTGGTGTTATGGCTTCCCGTACCATTGAGAATGACAGAGACCGTAAGATGACAATTATGACAACAACCTTTATTCCTTGTGGCGCTAAGACACCATTCGTAGCAATGATCGCTGGTGCGTTATTTGGCGGTTCTCCATGGGTAGCGACAGGTTCTTATTTTATTGGTATTGCAGCCGTTATCTGTTCTGGTATTATTTTAAAGAAGACAAAGGGATTCTCAGGAGATCCTGCTCCGTTCGTTATGGAGTTACCGGCATACCATATGCCAACAATCGGTGCGTTGCTTCGTAGTATGTGGGAACGTGGATGGTCATTTATTAAGAAAGCGGGTACGATCATCACACTTTCAACTATCGTAATCTGGTTCTTATCTTACTTTGGATGGGTAGATGGAGCATTTGGAATGTTAGAGGAATCTCAGATGGATTGCTCAATCCTCGCTAAGGTTGGTAACGCAATTGCATGGATCTTCATCCCGCAGGGCTGGGGCAACTGGCAGGCAACCGTTGCTTCTATTACAGGATTAGTTGCCAAAGAGAACATTGTTGGTACAATGGGTATTCTTTATAGTATCGGTGGTGCTGGATCCGTGTATGATAACATGCGTGCAGCGTTCGAGGCAGCAAACGGAGCAGTTGGAGCAGTTGGTATGTCATTTATGATCTTCAACTTACTTTGTGCACCATGTTTCGCAGCAATGGGTGCGATTAAGAGAGAGATGAATAATACAAAATTGTTTTGGTAAGCAATCGGATATCAGTGTGGTCTTGCTTATCTTGTATCTTTGGTTGTATATCGTAT
>USBM01000232.1 GCA_900552885.1 uncultured Clostridium sp.
GTTGTTGTTATTTACGGGGATCGCGATGATATTCCAATTTAATACTATTTTATGGATATTTAAGAATACGATCAGTGTAGGTGTTATTGCGGTTATTATCATTTTTCAGCCGGAATTTCGTAGAGCGTTAGAACAGCTTGGACGTAAGAATTTCATATCTTCATTGTTTACAATGGATGATTCAAAATCGGGAAGAGTGTTGGATCGTAAGATGCTCAATGAGATTACAAAGGCGACATTTGCAATGGCTGAAGTAAAGACAGGAGCGTTGATCGTCTTAGAACAGGATGTCCGATTAGGAGATTATGAAAGAACCGGCATTACGATTGATGCAGAAGTGTCTAGTCAGCTTTTGATCAATATTTTTGAACATAATACACCGTTGCATGATGGAGCGGTGCTAATTCGGGATAACCGGATTGTCAGTGCAACGTGTTATCTGCCGTTATCGGATAATCTGGATATCAACAAGTCGTTGGGAACCAGACACAGGGCAGGAATCGGTGTCAGTGAGGTGTCAGACAGTATTACAGTTATTGTATCGGAAGAGACCGGTGGAGTATCTCTTGCGTATAATGGAACCCTGTATCGGGGACTTACAAGAGAGAGTTTCCCAAAGAAGATAGAAGAATTAAGTAAGAATGAACCAATTACCGGAAAAATGAAGTGGTGGAAAGGTCTTGGTAAACATGAAAAATCGAATTCTTGATCATTTCGGATTGAAAGTGCTATCGTTAATCATTGCTATTTTGATATGGATTATTGTTGCGAATGTAGATGATTATACAACGACGAAACAGATTTCCGGAATACAGATTGAATTTACAAATGGGGATGCCATTACGGAAAAGAATAAAGTATACGAGGTACCGGATGGAACAACGATAGATATTGT
This sequence comes from uncultured Clostridium sp., assembly GCA_900552885.1. Taxonomy (GTDB): domain Bacteria; phylum Bacillota; class Clostridia; order Lachnospirales; family Lachnospiraceae; genus CAG-590. The sequence goes on from USBM01000232.1 coordinate 896, forward strand.
TGTGAAAGGACGGAGAAGTGTTGTTGAGAAATTGACGAATGAAGATTTCAAGGCGGTTGCAGATCTGTCGAAGATGTCGGTAACAAATGCAGTTGCAATTAACGTGTCAGCGGTTAGCAGTTATGTAGCGAAGGAGCTTACAATTTCCTATACAGAGAGTGCAATTAATGTTGCTGTGGAAGATAAGTTAGAGAAACAGCTTCCGATTACAGTTCGTGCCAAGTCTGATGTGGCAGATGGATATGCGATCCGTAATAAGACGGCATCGCCGAATCTGATTACGGTGAAAGGCGCAGAGAGTGTTGTGAATACGATTGAAGAGGTTGTTGTAGATGTAGATGTGAAGGGGGCAAGTTCAAGCCTTTCTGCATACGCGACACCAGTATTTTTAGATAAGAGCGGTGATGAGATTGATTCGTCCAAGTTTGATTATGATGTGAAGGAAGTAGAGGTTTCGGTAGAAGTTCTTAAGACGAAAGAATTGGATGTAAGAGTCAAGACAACCGGGGAACCGAAAGCCGGATATGCGATTGCCAGTGTGGATTATCAGCCAACCAGTATTTTAGTAGTGGGAGAAGCAGCAGATCTTGCAAAAGTAGACGAAGTGGTAATTGATGATATTGATGTGACAGATCGTGCAAAAGACTTGGAGACACCGATCACGTTGGCGGATTATCTGCCGAGTGGTATTACGCTTGCGGAAGATACGCAGGAAGTCATGGTTAAGGTAGCAATTGAGAAGGTAGAAGAGAAGACATTAGTGATCAATGCGGATGAGATTAATATTGTTGGTAAGTCAGATGATCTGAATTATGATTTTACACAGAATATCAGTTATACCTTGAAGGTGAAAGGATTAAGTCAGGATCTGGAGAGTCTTAAAGTGACCAATCTGATTCCAAGTATTGATGTGACGGGATATGGAGCCGGAACTTATAAGTTTACAGTAAGTTTCAAAGAATTAAAAGGAATTGAGATATTAGACAGCATAGAGACTGAGTTGGAGATCACACAAATACAATAGGCAGAATAGGAGGAGGGATTGATATGGTAGCACAAAAGATTGTGGTTACCGAACCTTCTGGTTTACATTTGCGTCCGGCAGGGCAGTTGTGTGAGTTGTGTCTTAAGTTTGAATCAAAGATTCAGATTAAGAAAGGATATCAGACAGCAAATGCAAAGAGTGTGTTAGGGGTATTAGCGGCAAGAATCCAGCAGGGAGATGAGATAGAGATTATATGTGAAGGCACGGACGAGCAGGAAGCCATGGCACATATCAGCAAAGCATTTCAGGATGGATTTGGCTTGCCACAGATATAGAGTTTTAGTTGGTGGGTGTGAAGTGCATATTACAGTTGGAGGTGATGTCTTGTGAGAGAAGAATCACAGGAGAAGATCGCACAGTTACAAGAGATTGTTGCAGAGAGTGATAATATTGTATTCTTTGGAGGTGCGGGAGTGTCCACGGAAAGTGGAATACCGGATTTCCGTAGTGTAGACGGCTTGTATAACCAGAAGTATAAGTATCCACCGGAAGTGATGGTTAGCCATAGTTTCTTCCAGCAGCATACGGATGAGTTCTTTGAATTCTATAAGAATAAGATGATCGCATTAGATGCAAAGCCGAATGCGGCGCATAAGAAGTTAGCACAGTTAGAACAGGAAGGCAAAGTTCGGGCGGTGATCACGCAGAATATAGATGGTCTGCATTATGCCGCAGGAAGTAAGGAAGTATTAGAATTGCATGGAAGTGTACATCGCAACTATTGTGAACAGTGCGGTAAGTTCTATCCGGTAGAATATATTGTAGAATCCGAAGGCGTACCAAGATGTGAGTGCGGTGGAATTGTGAAACCTGATGTCGTGTTATATGAAGAAGGACTTGATTATGAGACAATGCAGAAGGCAGTACAGTATATTAAGGATGCAGAAGTATTGATCATTGGAGGTACATCACTTGCGGTATATCCGGCAGCAGGATTCATTGATTATTTCCACGGTAAGCATTTGGTAGTGATCAACATGGATCGTACGGCGAAAGATGTGCATGCAGATCTGTTGATCCGGGAGAAGATTGGCGAAGTATTTGAACAATTATAAGTTGTGTTTGCCAAGTGTGGTAGACCGGAGTGCATTGGAACGATATTGGCTGGGTGTAGTACCGGTCTGCTTACGGAAATTTTCTGCGAAATAGCTTTGGTTTGGAAATGCTAGGGTGGAAGCAATCTGTGAGATACTGTAGTTGGAGTAAGTTAGCATATTCTGAGCTGTTTCAATCTTGGTAGATAGAATGTAACTGCTGATTGTACTACCGGTTTCTTTTTTGAATAATTTAGAAAGATAAGCAGGACTTAGGTGAACGTGAGCAGCTAATGTATCTATGGTAATTCGGGTATGTAAATGATCGTAAATATAATCCAGGCATTCAGCAATCTGTTTGGAACAGATTTTTTTCTTGCGAAGGGAACGCATACGTTTGGTATAGTCTTCGCACATGACTGGATGCAGATCTGAGACTGCTTTTGCAGTTTTGCAGGAATCTGCTTTTTGAATATAGAAGTCGCTAAGACTATAAGCGGCAGATAACTCCATGCCGCCTTCAATACAATAACGGGCTACGAGAGCAGTTGTAATAACAAAATGAAATTTCATATTCTGTAGAGGATTCAGAGAAAGGGTTCCAAGCCCTGCTTTATCCATCAAAGGTTCGAGACA
>USBM01000233.1 GCA_900552885.1 uncultured Clostridium sp.
GTCTGGATACGATTGGAGCAATTGCAAAAGAATATCAGCTAAATTGTTCCTTTTTGTTATTAAATGGAGCAGAGATACGGGATAAAGATAAGAATATTATCAGTACAGCTAACATAGAATATGATATTCTTCCAAGATTATATGATACATTAGTTGAGATGGGATATGTGCCGGAATTTATGACCGGACAGAATACACAGATCTGTGGAAGTGAAGAGACTATGTACCGGAATATGGGATATCGTATGTTATGTTTAGACCGGAGTCATACTTTGACATTAGAGGAAGCAATTGAGAAGGGAAAGACCAGTGTATTCATGAAGAATATGGTACGCAATGATTCGTTAGAGGATATGATGGAAAAGAATCTTCCTATCCGTAAAATGATCGTTTTTAGCCCGGATTTAGAGCAAAATGCCAGAAATCGGGAGATACTTACTGCACAATTTCCGGAATTGTTTATCTCTTATTCTTACCCGGATAACATTGAGATCAATGCAAGACAGGCACAGAAGGGACATGGACTTTTGCAGGCTATTAAGAAGATGGGGATTCAGAAAGAAGAGGTTGCCGTGTTTGGAGATGGATTAAATGATCTTTCCATGTTTGAACTTTTTCCAAACAGTTTTGCTCCGGTTAATGCGGAATACGACATTAAAAAACTTGCAAAAGAAGTTATTCCATCCAATAATGAGGATGGGGTAGGAAAGAAAATATTTGAATTATTATATAAGAACAAAGAGGAAGAAGCAGGGAGGTAATTATGAGAACCATACATACAGATGAGATTATCCGTAATGTCAAAGAGATGTGTATTGAGGCAAATCTGCATTTATCGGAAGATATGGAGCAGGCAATCCGCAATGCAAAGGAGAAAGAGACAGGAACACTTGGAAAGCAGATATTAGGACAGTTATGCGAGAATATGGATATTGCAGCAAGTGAGCAGATTCCAATCTGCCAGGATACCGGAATGGCAGTTTTATTCGTAAAGGTAGGACAGGATGTACATATTGATGGTATGAATATCACAGATGCGATTAACGAGGGAGTCCGTCAGGGTTATAAGGAAGGATATCTTCGTAAGTCTGTGGTAGCTGATCCTCTTCTTCGTGAGAATACAAAGGATAATACACCGGCAATCATTCATTATGATATTGTACCGGGTGATCAATTAGAGATTCTCATTGCACCGAAGGGCTTTGGTTCTGAAAACATGAGTAAAGTATTTATGCTAAAGCCGGCAGACGGAGCAGAAGGCGTGAAGAATGCCGTGATCGAAGCAGTTAAAGATGCAGGACCAAATGCATGTCCTCCAATCGTGGTTGGTGTCGGAGTTGGCGGTGACTTTGAAAAGGCTGCCATTCTTGCCAAGAAAGCATTAACACGAAATACAACAGAGGGTTCTTCCCTGCCACATATCAAAGAGATGGAACAGGAGTTATTGGAACGAATCAATAAATTAGGAATCGGGCCAGGTGGTCTTGGTGGAGCAACGACAGCATTAGCAGTCAATATTGAGACATATCCGACACACATTGCGGGACTTCCGGTTGCTGTGAATATGTGTTGTCATGTGAATCGTCATGTAAGAAGAATATTGTAGTTTTTTATGAGTGTGAAGCAAAGCGGAACGCAAATATAATATACAAAGATATCATTTAGCAATAAAATTAAGAAAGGGCAACGACCTGGTCAAAGAACAGGTCTGGTATAGATATGGATAAGAGAATCAGTGTTCCATTTACAAAGGATGAAGTTGTAACATTACACGCCGGTGATTATGTGTATCTGACAGGAATCATTTATTCAGCACGGGATGCTGCACACAAGCGGATGTATGATACGATGCTGGAAGGAAAAAAGATTCCAATGGATTTAAAGAATAATGTGATATATTATCTTGGACCGACCCCGGCAAGAGAAGGACAGGTGATCGGTTCTGCAGGACCGACAACCGCAAGTCGTATGGATAAATATACACCATTATTATTAGATAATGGATTAAATGGTATGATCGGCAAGGGCAAGCGTTCTCAAGAAGTAATTGATGCTATTGTGCGCAACAAAGCAGTCTATTTTGCAGCAGTCGGTGGAGCCGGTGCCCTGCTGTCAAAGTGTATCAAGAAGTCAGAAGTGATCGCATATGACGATCTTGGAACAGAAGCTATCCGCAAGATGGAAGTAGAAGATTTTCCTGTGATCGTTGTGATTGACAGTGAGGGTAACAATCTGTATGAGACAGCGGTAGAAGAGTTTAAAAAGACATTACAATAGAAATCCTGTACCATACAATATAAGGATACAGGGCTATCTATAATGATATAATAAGAAATAACCTATATTTAACATGTGTTTGATTATTTTTGTAAATACCTGTGATACGATAAAAATACTTGCATATTACGGCAAAGCATCGAAAGGAGAAAGGTATGAAAAAAAAGATCAGACACATGTTTTTTTGTATGTTAACAGCGGGAGTGGTATGTGCAGCGGGAATCACGGCAAATGCAGCAACACCGGATGGAATTAAGCAAACGACAGGTTCTACGGATGCCATCCGGTTAGAGTGGAATACGGTAAATGACACCACAATGGAAGAAGTAAATTACGGATATGATGTTGCTACTGATCCGGCATTTACAAATATTATTCAAAGTGGATTGTCTGCCATTACATCAGGTATATTTAACTATACGGTAGTGGATAAACTACAGGCAGGAAGCACATATTATGTCAGAGTAGGTTATGTAGATATTGGGCAGAAATGGAATGATGAAAAGGTAGATCATCATTTATCCGCGGGTGTAGATATTGTGACAGCGCCGGCAAATCTGACATCAGCCAAGTTTACAGGAGCTAATGATACTTCGGCTACAATCATTTATGAAGGTGTAGCGGGAGCAACCGGATATGAGATCACATATAATGATCAGACAATTACTACTGCAGCTACAACTTATATGATTCCATTGATAGATAACGCTTATAATAAAGCAAAAGTACTTCCGTTCCGAGAAAATAGCAGTGGATACCGGGCATATGCCAATGCAGAGGATATTTATAATCTGTCCAAACTTACAATGACCATACCAAAAGATAATTTTGGAATAACAACTGCATTGACGACAAGTAATATATTCTATTTTGAAGCAAAAGGATATTACGGAAATGGTACTGAGATTGAATTGTCTCCAGTCAAAGGAAGTAGTAATACAATAATAGGAACAACAGAGATGCGTGGTGGCAATATCCGCATAGACTCCATGCAAAAGGGAGTAATGTATCAGTACCGGATGCGTGCTTACGTGGTCACTACAGATAATCAGAAGGTATATGGTAATTGGAGTGATTACCGTTATGTGATCAATCCGAATGGAAGTAAATATATTGCAAAGAATAAGAAGATTCAATTAAAATGGGGTAAATTACAGGGTGTATCCAAGATCAAAGTACAGATTGCAACAAGTGAGAATGGTAAATATAAGACCTGTAAAATGGTATCCGGAAAGAAAAAAAATTATACTATTACAAAATGTGGTAAGAAACAATTAAAAAGAAACAAGAC
>USBM01000234.1 GCA_900552885.1 uncultured Clostridium sp.
CATGAAGAGGTGAAGAAGGCAGCGGATGAGGCGGCTCCGAGATTTCAGAAGCTGGTTAAGAGTGTGATTTTAAAATTATAAAGGGTGTGATAAGTATGCGGATACGGTTATATCATGCAAGAATAATTACAATGTCGGGGGAGCATGATTGCTTTTCCGGTGAAGTATGGATCAGGGATGATTGTATTGAAAAAGTGATCCGGAATGAAGAAACGCAGGATATCTCAAAGGAACAATTTGATCAGCAGATTGACTGTATGGGAAATCTGTTGCTTCCCGGATTCAAGAATTGTCATGCACATGGGCCGATGACCTTTGTTCGCTCTTTTGCAGATGATCTTCCGTTACAGGAATGGCTGCAAACAAAGATCTTTCCGGCAGAGGCAAGATTGCGGGAAGAGGATATCTATACGCTGATGCAGCTTGCCATATTAGAATATATCCGAGGTGGAATTACTACGAGTTTTGAGATGTATTTTCATCCGGAGCAGATTGCAAAAGCATGTATCGATATGGGATTTCGTGTGGTGCTATCCGGTACGGTGTTTGGTGCAACACCGGCTGATGTAGAGAGTGCAATTGCCACATTGGAGCAGGATTATAACAGATTTCATGCAATGTGTCCGCTTGTGGATTACCGCTTGGGATTCCATTCGGAATATAGCTGCTGCAAGGAACTGCTTATGGCAATTGGAGAATTGTCGAGGAGATATCAGACACCGGTATATATGCATAACAGTGAGACAATTCGGGAAGTAGACGAATGTATGGCAAGATATCATACTACGCCTGTGGCATTGATGGAATCTCTTGGCATGTTTGAATATGGTGGTGCCGGTCATCATATGCTCTATACAAGCGAGGAAGACCGCCAAATTATGAAAAAACGAGGACTATATGTAGTGACAAATCCGTCATCAAATCTTAAGTTAGCAAGTGGAATTGCACCAATCAAGAAGTATTTGGAACAGGAAATACCGGTTGCAATTGGGACTGACGGACCGGCAAGTAATAATAATCTCAATTTCTTTAAGGAGATGTATCTGACAACAACCTTGCAGAAAGTAAAATATCAGGATGCGGCAGCAATTGCGCCGGTGGATGTTCTTACCATGGCAACCGTCAACGGTGCGAATCTGTTAGGCTTAGAGGCGTGCAACGCGATTGCAGCCGGTAAACAGGCTGATCTTGTTCTGATCGATCTGTTGAAGCCGAACATGCAGCCGATGAATCATTTGATTGATAACCTGATCTATAGTGGAAGTAACGATAATGTGCTTATGACCATGATTGCGGGCAGAATTCTATATGCTAATGGAACCTATCATTTACCGGTAGATACATTGGATATATACGAGAAGGCAAATTGTATTATCAGACGAATTGAATTAGAGATGAATTAGTAGTAGATTCCATTCATACATTAGAGGTATGGAGGGATGCTATGTTGAAATATGCCCGGAGAAAACGGTATCTGCGACAATTCCTGATCTGTCTGGTCGTGATGGGGATGGAGATATGTATAGTGATAGGATTGCAAGTCTATATCTTTGTGCAAATTGACAGACAGGAAGATAAGAAACAGACTGCAGGCAGGGTGCAGGAAGCAATATGGAAAGATTTGCAATATTTTCCGATTCCCGCTGCCTATCAGGAAGAAGTGACCTATGAGGATTCTTATGGAGCTGCAAGGGTACAGGGTGGTCATGAAGGTTGTGATATTACGGATGTACAGAACCGGGAAGGGTATCTTCCGGTGATCAGTGCAACGGACGGAGTGATAACTAATGCAGGATGGATTTATCTTGGAGGGTATCGTGTCGGAATTACCGCAGAATCCGGTATTTATTATTACTATGCGCATCTGGCGTCATATGCGAATGGGATAGTGGCAGGAAAAGAGATTCATGCCGGACAACTGATCGGATTTATGGGAAGTACCGGGGAGGGCGAAGAAGGAACTTTGGGAAAGTTTCCGGTGCATTTGCATTTTGGAATTTATGTGACAACAAAGAATGAAAAAGAATATACGGTCGATCCTTATACGTATTTGTTGAAATTGGAAGAACGGTAATTCTTTTCTTTTTAGGGTGTTTATGATACAATAATTACAATTGTGCAAAAGATATATAATGTGTGAGAAAAATATATAAGAGGTGACGTTACTATGGAGATTCAGCTTTGGAGGGAAATCTTAGACCCTTACCGGTTAGCTGTAGACGAATTGATCGTAAAGTTTAACCATATTATCGAAGAGTACCGGAATGCAGGACTGTACTCACCGATCGAACAGGTTACAGGACGAGTCAAGAAGATTTCAAGTATTTTAGATAAGATGCAGAAGAAGAATATTGCAATCGAAGAGATTGATGATAGAATATCCGATATGGCAGGAATCCGTATTATGTGCCAGTTTGTGGAGGATATTGAAAAGGTTGTAGAGATCATACATAACCGTACGGATATGGAAGTGATTCAGGAGAAGGATTATATCCATAATATGAAAGAAAGTGGCTATCGGAGTTATCATATGATCATTTATTATGATGTGTATACTTTAGATGGAACGAAACGAATTCAGGCAGAGATACAGATTCGTACATTGGCAATGAATTTCTGGGCAACGATTGAGCATTCTTTACAGTACAAGTACAAGGGCAATATGCCGGAACATATCAAAGAACGATTACTGAGTGCTTCGAATGCAATCATTACATTAGATGAAGAGATGGGCTCTGTACGGGATGAGATTATGGATGCACAGAATATATTCCAGATTAAAGCAACTTTAGTATCTGATATTTTGATCAATATTCAGAATCTGTTTAAGGTTGCCAATAAGAGAGAAGTGCTTAAGATTCAGGATGAATTTTACAAGGTATATCAGACGGGAAATCTAGAGCAGTTAGAGCGTTTTTCCAAGCAGCTTGATATCATTTCTGAAGGCTATAAAGCACAGAGTCTTGTGTAGAATATACAGTTGGAGGACAGTATGGAATTACCAATTGCATTTGAACAGAAAATGAAAATGATGTTGGGGTCAGATTATGCAAATTATCTGGCCTCTTTTGAGGAAAATGCCCACCAGGGTTTACGTGTGAATACAGCCAAGATATCGGTGGAGGAGTTTCTGAAGCTCTCTCCGTATGCATTGAAGCCGGTTCCGTGGTGCCCGAACGGATTTTATTATGAGAAACAGGAAAAACCTGCGAAACATCCGTATTATTTTGCGGGTCTTTATTATATTCAGGAACCTTCTGCCATGACAACAGCAAGCCTGCTTCCTGTTAAGGAAGGTGATGTAGTGTTAGATCTGTGTGCAGCACCGGGAGGTAAATCAACCGAATTAGCAGCTAAGCTCAATGGAAGCGGACTGCTGATCACGAATGATATCAGCAATTCCAGAGCAAAGGCTCTTCTTAAAAATATAGAGGTGTTTGGAGTCGGTAATGCACTTGTGACAAGTGAGCCGCCGAATACGTTAGCAAAGCGTTTCCCGG
>USBM01000235.1 GCA_900552885.1 uncultured Clostridium sp.
TATAAGTTTCCAATAGACGCACTAACGGATATTATACTGTGCCATTTTCTAAAAGTAAACCTTTTCTTTCCATTTATATCCGCTCTTTTCTATATCATTTCCTTTTTCTTTCACATATCATTCATTATCCCTACAGAATTTTCTAAATGTTTCCGAAATACTAATTGGTTAGATTGGTACTCGAACAAGGATGTTCACCCCTGAGGCAGTCAGGACTTATGATAAGACATATTGCCAGCCAAAATGGTTAGACTGGAATACATTTTGAAAGGGTGAAAGACATGAAGATTGATTCAAGTACAGTCCAGATGGGCACAACACGCAGCTACTCACAAAAAGTGGCTGTCACAAAAGCAACAAAATCACAGCAGATCGGTACAGGTGTCACCAGTTATTCCGCAAATGCATTTGCTTTTCAGTATACGCAGATGTCTATGTCGCATTATTCCTCAAACGGAACCTATGATTCTTATACCCCTGCAAATTCCAATGAAGATCAAGAGCAGCCATTAGCCTCTGGTCTTTACAGCAACATGCTACACCAAAGCCGCTCCTTAGAGGAAACCAAATCCTCCTTAGAACAGTTTCATTTAGAACTGATTCAGCGGATTGAAGAATTTATGGAGCGCATCCGTCAGCAGCTTCTCGGAATCACTACCTCAGACGGGATCGGCATCTTAGATCTGTCTACGGACAACACACAGCCGGGAAGCCTATGGAACCGCACCGATTATACGCAGGTAAGCATCAAGGAATCTGAAAACACAAGTTTTACAACGACAGGAAGCGTTGTCACCGAAGATGGTCGCTCGATTGATTTCCGTATGACAATGGAAATGAGCCGATCCTTTGAGGCAACCACAGAGCAGATTCAGACAGGAACACAGTATATCCTGACCGATCCATTGGTATTCAAGCTAAAGGATGCCCCGGATACAATTGAAGATCAGACCTGGTTCTTTGACATTGACGGCGATGGAACAAAAGAAGAGATTGCACGTCTTTCCGAAGGTAATGCCTTTTTAGCATTAGACCTCAACGACAATGGTATAATTGATGATGGCAACGAATTATTCGGAGCAAAGACCGGCAACGGTTTCAAAGAATTAGCCGAATTTGATGAGGACGGCAATGGATGGATTGATGAAAATGATGCCGTATACTCTAAGTTAAAGATATGGACGAAAGACAGAGACGGCAACGACCACTTAATGTCTTTGGCAGATGCGGATGTCGGTGCCATATATCTTGGTGCAGCCAATACACAATTCAGCCACACCGATTCAGATAACGGTGAGGTCAAAGCAGTCGTTCGACAGACCGGATTCTATCTGCATGAATCAAGTGGTGCTGCAAGCACAATCCACCAAGTTGATTTTGCATCCAAAGAGAATATTGCATAAGAATCTTTCACAACAAAAAATATTTTCTTCTGCAAACAGAGCTATTATACTACATAATAAAACGCAGCATTCTGCAACTAACTGAACAGCATCTATATATGCGAAAACCTCACACAATAGACATTACGTCCCTATCTCAAAGATGCATATCATCTTTATTTAGGACAATTTGCCGATCAGTCTATCGTGCGAGGTTTTTCCTATTCAAACGGCAGCCACAACTGTGTGATACCCTTTTCTTTGTTGTACTCTATATTATTGGTATTACTTTGCTGTGCTTCCACATTTCCTGTCATATATGGCATGTAATCCACACACCAGATTTCGCCATATGGTATGTTGTAAAGGAAGCAATAACCGGCACCATCTCCCACGGAACAGAAGATCCGCACATTTCCAGATGGTATCTTATCTTCCTCATTTATCTTATATTCTACTATCGAATCCTTCATATCAACTGAATATCCATATGCCTCGCAAAGCGTGACTGCCTTCTGTTTCATCTCCCGCAGCATATCATCTGTCACCTTCGCAGACTTCTCGTAATAATCCTTATCCGGGTCTGCAATATTGATACTTACCTGCTTAAGATCCTGTTTCTGGAAATATATCTCATACATGAGATGATCCTCCTGCAAGAAATCGACCACATATAATTCTTCATCCTCTTGTCCCTGCACATCACTTGACACCTCGATCTTAAATGATTCTGCATCCACACCAAATGTTGTTTCCAACAAGGTAATTGCCTGCTGCTGTACGATTTCCTTATCGGAGCCGGTCACCTCTGTTGATGTCTCTTCTGTAAGTGCCTGTTTTTTCTGATTTTCATTTTGCAGACTATAATCCACAACGTGATAGTAATCAATAATCTGTAGCATTTCCTCATCCGTCAAATCCCGCTCCGGCAGCCACAGCCTTCTGTCCTTTGTTGTATAGACCGGATAATCCTTCGTTCCACTATATGTATCTTCCGTAAATAGTTCTTTCTCCGGCATCTTCCCATTTTTCTCATATTCCGCAAATAACTGATCATATCGCTGTTGTTCCTGCTCAGATAATGCACGGGAATATCGGATTGCCTCATCCCCCTGTGCATTTTGCTGCTCCTCATATAATTTCTCCTGTGTAGTTTCCGGGATTTGCTGCATCCTTTTAGCAACATAATTAACCGCCGCTGCTGCCGGTTTTACCAATATGCCTACCACGATCACCGCCATACATGCAATGGCGGCCCTACGATATATCGTATACTGCTTATCATTACCCTGTCGTCCGATCAACTCTTCCAATAACACATTCACCTTTTTCTCCATATCCTCCGACTGCGGATAATTGGATTTCTTTGCCATCCGGCGGAACTGCCGGTCTGCTCTGCTTATCATATACTCACCCATCCTTTCGATCTATCATTTCCTTCAATTGCTGTCTGGCTCTGGATAATCTAGACTTCACGGTTCCATCTGCAACCCCCAAAATTGCGGCAATCTCCTTCACCTTGAATCCCTCATAATAAAACAACAGGGTAACTTCCCGAAACGGAGCTTCTAACCGGCAAATACATTCATACAGATCCGGCTCATCTCCTATCTCCTGTAAAAATGCCGTCTCCACTTGTACGAACTCCATTTCCGTAACATCTGCAAATTGTACCCGGCTGCGTTTTCTTAACATATCCTTACATTCATTCACCAAAATGCAGTATAACCACGAACGCATCTTCCGGACATCTTCTAATCGTTCCAGATTCGCATACGCTTTCACAATCATATTGCTCACTGCATCCTCTGCATCTTCCTTATTGTGCAGGTATGAATATGCTTCCCGGTATAACCCACCCTGATTCTCCTTCACCAGCGCTATGAACTTTGTCTCTCGTCCATTTTTCTTCATATTGAACTCCTTTATGTATGAGCCTGCTGGCCCCTATAAGTTAACTTACATCTATAAGACGTTTCATCTCCCCAAAAGGTTCCCACCCATTACCCTTGCACAGCGTAAGTGACGGACGGACGCACATGTTTTAGGTTGTGAACCCGGCTTTTGGGTGGTGTCATGTTGCAGCAGGCACATTCGCATTACGA
>USBM01000236.1 GCA_900552885.1 uncultured Clostridium sp.
GGAAGGTTACAGTTCGGTTTGCAGTAGAAGAATCATATTATGCAGGCAATCACATTACCATACAGGGAACCAGACAGGACGTTAATGGTAATGTGGAAGAGTTGGAATTGCCGGCAATCTCTAATGCAGCAAAGCTGAGCAGTTTAATACAGACATTTAGTAAGGATGGTATATATCATTTCGTTATCTCTGCGAAAGATGAGGCGGGTAATCAGGATGAGAAGGAGATTCATTTCATATTGGATCAGACGAGACCGGAGATTCATAAGGTTGCACAATATCAGGGTGGATATTATCAGGAATTTAAGGTCGCAGATACATTAGAAGAAGTGTTCAAAGATCTTACGGTGGTATCTTACCGGATCCTGTTAAATGGAATGGAATACGACGGAGTAACTCCGGTAACAGAAGAGGGAAAATACAATCTTTCGGTAGAGGTGCAGGATGAATTAGGGCATAAGAGCACAGAAAATGTAGAATTTATTATTGACCATACGGCACCAAAAGTAATCTTTACAGGAGTGAAAGAAGGACAGTCTGTGACAGAGAGCGGAAGTGTAATATTATCACTTACGAATCCGGAAGATGAGATTACGGCGGTTTCGATGAATGGCGTGGAATATGATGCGGATACCAGACAATTAGATTATACAGAGTATGGAAGTTATCATATTGATGTGGAATGTATGGATAAAGCGGGCAATCATGTGGTGCGTACAATACAATTTACCTATCATAACCCATTGACTACTATAATTTTATTTGCTATTATGGGTGGACTCATTGTTATGACATGTATATGGCTTTGGGTAAGAAGTATCCGAAAAGAAAAGGAAGAAGAAAAGATATGATAAAAGCAGTAGTATTTGATATGGATGGCGTTATCTTTGATTCAGAGAGGCTATATCGAAAACATTGGATGATTACCGGTAAGGAGTATGGCATACCAGAGGCAGAGATGGAAGAACTTTGTAACCACATTGCGGGAGCAACCAGACAGCATAATGAAAGATTGATGAAGGATCATTTCGGAGAAGATTTTGATTATGGAACATTCCGTGCAAAGACGATGGACCGGATGGATGCTGAGATTGCGAGGGATGGACTTGATATAAAACCGGGAGTGAAGGAATTATTTGCATATCTGAAACAGAATGGATACCGGATCGCACTTGCTACCTCGACGGCAAAAGAACGTGCAAGCAAGAACTTGGAACGTGCAGGAATCCTGGATGTATTTGATGCCATTGTGTATGGTGGAGTTGTGCCAAATGGCAAGCCGGCACCGGATATTTACCTGAAAGCCTGCGAAGATCTTGGCGTGCAGCCACAAGAGGCAATTGGTATTGAAGACTCTATTAATGGTGTGAAATCTTCTTCGGCAGCGGGACTTTATACGATCATGGTGATCGATCTGATCCGGCCAACCGATGAGATCCGGCCATTGGCGGACCAGATATATGATTCGTTGTTTGACGTCATTGAATTATTGAATAAAGGAATAACAATCTGATATTTGACGAATATATCCACATGTCAATTCATATATTGCATTAGTGCAAAGGGATCCGATGGATCTGACTGAGTGCAGGAACAAGAGATCTTGCAGGGCGAGGAGTGTGGATGTATGAGTATAGGAAGAAAATTTGCAATTGTTGTGAAGGGATTGATCGTAGCGTATGCGGTGACGGGATTGCTGCTTGCATTACTTGCGTTTTTGGTATTCCGGTTTGGACTGAGTGAGTCTGTGACGGATATTGTGATCGTGGCAATCTATGTGCTGGTAACATTTATCGGAGCGTTCATCACGGGTAAGGCGGTGAAAGAGCGTAAGTTTGTATGGGGTATGTTGCTTGGCATCCTCTACATCTTAATTATTTCGATCGTGGCGATTGCGGTTGGGCAGGTATTTCATGTCGCAAGTACTGCTAATATGACGACCGCAGCCCTGTGTGTTGGCGGAGGGATGCTGGGAGGTATGTTAAGCTGACAGCCACGGCGAAGGTAACGGCAAGGAAGAATAAAGCGTTGACCTTGGATAATGCATGTGTTATACTTAATGAAATATGTATTGGTTCGGGGGCGGTTCCCGGATACTATTATGAATGTGAGGTATATAAGATGAAACATATTAAGACTTTAACAGACAAGACTTTGAAGAGTACAATGGAAAAGGGTGGATGCGGCGAATGTCAGACATCTTGTCAGTCAGCCTGCAAGACATCTTGTACAGTCGGTAACCAGACTTGTGAGAACAAATAATACAATTTCTGGTATGGAATGGAATAAAGAGGACCGCTTGTTTTAGGCTGTCCTCTTTCGTTTCGTTTTTGTGTATCTGTGTGGGAACAATGGAATACCATTTTACATAGATGGAATTAAGAGGTATATAGAAGTGGTACATCAGTATAAGAATAATGGCTATAACATCGTATTAGATGTCTGCAGTGGCTCGGTTCATGTGGTAGATGATCTTGTATATGATGTGATAGCTTTGTATGAAGAATCAGACTTAGATGAGATTATCAAGCAGCTATCTAAGTACCCGGAGGAAGAGATACGGGAAGCATATGGTGAGATAACGGAACTTAAGGAAGCAGGACAGTTATTTACGGAAGATGTATATTGATTTTAAGAAACGTAAGACGGTTGTCAAAGCATTATGCCTGCATATTGCACATGATTGTAACCTTGCCTGCAAGTATTGTTTTGCAGAAGAAGGGGAATATCATGGTGGACGTGCACTTATGAGCTACGAGGTTGGTAAGAAGGCGTTAGATTTTTTGATCGCCAATTCCGGCAATCGTGTGAACTTAGAGGTGGATTTCTTTGGTGGAGAACCACTTATGAATTTCGATGTCGTGAAGGATTTAGTCGCATATGGAAGAAGCAAAGAGAAAGAATTCAACAAGAAGTTCCGGTTTACATTAACAACGAATGGAATGTTGCTGACGGATGAGGTTATGGAGTTTGCGAACAAAGAGATGGCAAATGTGGTCTTGAGTATCGACGGACGAAAAGAAGTGCATGACTTTATGCGTCCGACACGCAACGGTAAAGGAAGTTATGATCTGATCATCGATAAGTTTAAGAAGATGGCGGAGATGAGGAATCAGACGAACTATTATGTACGAGGTACATTTACTCATTATAATCTTGATTTTTCCAAAGATGTTTTGCATTTAGCGGATATGGGATTCAAGCAGATCTCTGCTGAACCGGTTGTGGCACCGGATGATATGGATTATGCGATCCGGGAAGAAGATCTGCCGAAGCTGTTTGAAGAATATGACGCATTGGCTCGGGAGATGGTGAAGAGAGAGAAAGAAGGCAATGGATTTAATTTCTTTCATTTCATGATCGATCTGGATCAGGGACCATGTGTGATCAAGAGACTGCGTGGCTGTGGTAGTGGCAACGAGTATGTTGCGATCACGCCGGATGGCGATATTTATCCATGTCATCAGTTTGTAGGTCATG
>USBM01000237.1 GCA_900552885.1 uncultured Clostridium sp.
GGTGTCGCCGGTTCAAATACATTTCTCACCACATCTTTAGAAATCTTGCTTTTTTGCCCCATTGCCTGCTTGCAAAACTCATCCTGTGCACCAATCTTCTCTAAGCCGCGAAGATCCTGTTTGGCATATTCCCTTCCATTTGGCTGTAAGATATGAGCTTTTAATGTATCCGCAAGCTGTAATTTCAATATATTGATCACCTCTTCCTTAAGGTGTTCATCCTCTACCGGGAAGGTAATCTCTACACGTTTGTCCAGATTACGCGGCATCCAATCTGCACTACCCATATACACATCCTCAAATCCATCATTATAGAAATAAAAGATTCTCGAATGCTCCAAGAAATTACCGACAATGGAACGAACCCGGATATTCTCTGATATTCCCGGAATTCCAACCTTAAGGCAGCAGATTCCACGAATGATCAGATCAATCTTAACACCTGCTGCACTTGCCTTATATAGCGCTTCGATGATCATCGGATCACAAAGTGAATTCATCTTGGCAACAATTCTTCCCTTCTTACCCTTCTTTGCATTCTCTGCTTCCCGGTTGATCAGCATCAGGAATCGATCTTTCAACCAGATTGGTGCCACCATTAGCTTGTTCCATGCCGGTGGCTCAGAATATCCTGACAGCATATTAAATACCGCCGTTGCATCCTCACCGATAGCATCATTACAAGTCAAAAGTCCCATATCTGTATAAAGCTTCGCCGTTACATCATTATAGTTACCGGTTCCTAAATGCACATATCTCCGGATTCCATCTTCTTCCTTTCGAACAACCAAGGCAATCTTTGAATGTGTCTTTAAGCCTACCAGACCATATATAACATGGCATCCCGCTTTCTCTAACATCTTTGCCCATCCAATATTATTCTCCTCATCAAATCTAGCCTTCAATTCTACCAATACCGTAACCTGTTTGCCGTTCTCCGCCGCTTTGGCAAGAGATGCAACAATCGGCGAATTACCGCTAACACGATAAAGCGTCTGTTTGATTGCCAACACATCCGGATCGTTTGCTGCCTGCGAAATAAAATCAATGACCGGTGTGAACTCATAATACGGATGATGCAGTAAGATATCATGCTCTCTAATCTGCTCAAAGATTCCGCGCTCCTTGTCTAATCCCGGAACCGGCTGTGGAACAAACTTCGGCAGCCGGTAATCGTCAAATCCCTCCAGCCCATATGCCTTCATCAGGAAAGTCAGATCTAACGGTCCTTTAATCTTATATACATAATTCTCATCCACATTCAACTGCTCCATCAGCTTCTTCTGCAGACGTTTGTCCATCGTATCCGCAACCTCTAACCGGATCACTTCACCCCATTGACGCTTTTTGATCTGTTTCTCAATTTCTTTCAAAAGATCGGCTGCATCATCTTCATCAATCGTAAGATCGGCATTACGCATGATACGATATGGATGTGCACTCAAGATCGTATAATTAAGGAATAATTTATCCAGGTTACGTTCGATCACTTCTTCTAGCAAGATGATATCCGTCTCGCCTTCTTTCTCTGCCGGGACCTCTACAATTCGAGGCAATACGCCGGGAACCTGAACTGTAGCGATATCAACTACATTCTCTTTTTTCTTGTCCTTGATCAGTGCTCCAATATTCAATGTCTTATTCTGAATCAGTGGAAACGGTCTCGACGAGTCCACCGCCATCGGTGTCAGAACCGGATAAACATCCTTCATAAAATATTCATCTACATAACGTGCCTGTTTCTCTGTCAGTTCCTCATGATGCCGGATCAGATGCAGTCCACATTTCTCCATCTGTGGGATCAAAGAACGATTCAATGTTGTATACTGATCTGCCATAAACTCCTTCGCCTCCGGCAGAATCTCCTCTAATTGCTCTTTTGCAGTCATTCCCGCAATATCCCTCTTTGTATATCCTGCATGTACCATGTCCATCAAAGAAGCAATTCGTATCATAAAAAATTCATCTAAATTTGATGCCGTGATGCTCAAGAATTTCATGCGTTCAAATAATAATATATTCTTATCCTTTGCCTCTGCTAAGATTCTCTTATTAAACTGAAGCCATGACAATTCTCGATTCTCCAAATATTCCGGTTTCAGGTATTTGCTCTTTTCTTTCATTCTCAAACACTCCTTTTCTGTCTCAATACAGGTTTGATCCCATAGACAAGCTCAAAGAATTCCGCTTTGTCTGTGAACAACCCTCTTTCTAATGCCAGATCATATAAAGTATCGATCGTAATCACTAACTGCTTATCCTTAACCACCATATGATAAGCACTCGCCTTCTGCTTGTGGGAACGATCCATCGCATTCGCTACGCGCAGAATAGCTACTAACTTAGCAATTGTCATATAATTACACTCTCCTAATTCATTCCGAATTTCATTATAATCCGGAAACGCAATAGAATTATATTTCACAATGTTCGCAATCTCTTCCCGTTCTTTATGAGAAAGCCCCATGATTTCAGTTGACATAATAATGGCATAAGAATTATCTCCTGCACCGCTCATATTGATAAATTTACCACAATCATGCAGCGTAGCCGCAATCTCTAGCTGCAAGCGTTCTTTATCCTTCAGACCATGAATTCTCTTTGTCTTGTCAAAGATCTGGCAGGCAATCCTGGTTACATTCACATTATGTTCCTTGTTGCAGCGATATTTTTTTGCAATATGCAATACCGATGACCTGATATCATCCTCAAAATCTCTTTCAAAAACTAATCGTTTCCGTTTTTCCATCTCGTCCACAATAATACCATCACACAAGTCAATATTGGGTGTCCATATCAGATCTGCTTTTGCCTGTCTTAAAAAAATACCGTAGATCATCGCGGCCGGCAATAACAACGTCGCGCGCTCATACGGAATCTTATATTCCGCTGCCAGATCCGAAATATCCATACTCAGCAATTTATCAAAGATTGCTTTTAACTGCTTCTCATTTAATTGATCATGAATTCCAAGCTCCGGCACAATCTGAATCAGATTGCCAATCTCATCTCCGATTGCAATCACATTCTTGATCACTTTATCTCCAAGATAATAGTGGCGGAATGCATCAATCTCATTGGCAATAAACTCTTCCATAACACGTTCCAAATGAAGCGTATCAAATCGTAATGTTTTCAAACGATCACGAACCCTGAGTGCACCGATCGGAATGTTCTGTGTTGCCGTCAGCTTCCCATTATTCATCAGAGATATCTGAATGCTTCCCGCCCCGATATCTACAATCGCCGTATTCTTATCCACAATGCTTTCAAAATAATCCGCTTTCACAGCAAGCCCTTTGTACATAAGAAAACGATGTTCCGAATTACTCAATATCTTCACATCAAATGAAGTTCTTAACTTGATCAAATCCAACACCATTTGATTATTCTTTGCCTCACGAATCGCACTTGTCGCATAAGCACAATAGTCCGTCGTTGCATATTCTTTCATCTTATCCGCAAAAC
>USBM01000238.1 GCA_900552885.1 uncultured Clostridium sp.
CTGGGACTAGAAGTTCCTGCAGTTCTTCGCCAATAAGATGGCTCCGTTCAAGCAGCCGTTCTGCACGGGCATATTCACAGCCTCATCGCATCACCCGTACAATATTCCTGAGCGTTACAAGGATGTGTATAAGGAAAGCTCACTGCCCATACATAAGTGCATACGTTACTCTGACCATGCGCTGCAACGATTCCTTTATTCCGGAGTGATTGCATGTAAAGGAAATGATCCGCTCCTGCATCCGGTCAATATACTCATAATTGTGTTTCACACCTAGTACCGGGCCATTCATCCGAATCGGATGCACTACCATCGTTGCTGTTGGAACAATAAACGAATGATTTCCGGACACACTTAACGGAACCCCGATTGAATGCCCGCCTCCTAACAATAGTGTAACAACCGGAACCGATAACGATGCGATCATTTCCGCAATCGCAAGCCCTGCTTCCACATCACCCCCAACTGTATTTAGAAGCACTAATAAGCCTTCAATCGACTTGTCCTCTTCTACCCTTGCAAGCTCCGGCAGTACATGTTCATACTTTGTCGTCTTTACAAGAGGGCCTAATGCCTGATGCCCCTCAATTTCTCCAATAATATTCAATAAATGAATATGATAGCCAAACTCATTGTCATGCAGGTCCATCTGTCCATTTTCTTCTATCATCTGTGCCTGCTCCTGTTCTAGCTTCATCTCGCATAAACGTTGTTCGCAGCGTTTTCCAAACTCTGTGTCATATTCACGATTCTTTCCCATATATAACCTCCTTTCCCCACATTAGAAATTGGGGACAGCCGATGAATTGTTCCTTTTTCCTTTGTACGTCAGGTTGGATTTATTTTTTCTCGCTTAGTTATGCTACCCGTTCCAACGAGCCCCAGACATATAGGAACTCTCAGCTTGAGGGCTTCGAGTTTCTATTGTGTCTCGTTTCCACAGCATAAAAGTCGCTCGAAACAAAATAAAGTCCAAACCTGACTATAATTAGTTTAGCTCAAACAATTCATCTTTCTGCAAACAATTCCTAATGTTTCCGCCCCACCCGATGACTTCTCATCTATATATCTTTTCCCGTTAGATAGACTTTCATTCACAATACATCGAAAAAGGAGTAGCAAACGCTACTCCTTCGTGTATCAACTCTCTTATCACTGTCCTAACTACAAAAATCAGGAAACACTCTACATCTGTACTACAATCCGGTTCTCATCCTGCAACAAATCTGCTGCAATATAATCACCCTCAATAGTTGTACCATTTAAAACAATGCTCTTAACCCCAGACTCCTTACCATCCGGATTCTGAACTTCAATGTGTAACTTCTTGCCACGGAAATCCTTCTCCATGGTAAATGACTTCCAATCCGAAGAGATTGACGGACTAATCTTAAGTCCTCCAAAGTCCGGACGCAAGCCGAGGATCCCCTCTACGCATCCTACCATAACCGTAGAAGCGGTGCCGGTCAGCCAGTGTACATGTGCCCGACCTTCAAACGGGGACTCCGTGCTTTCTGTAAACTGACCATGACAATATGGCTCTAACTTACGAATCTCTGCCTTATCATTCATAGAAGCCGGTGAAGACTCATTGAAGTATTCAAATGCCCGATTACCATGTCCCATTAAAGACTCTGCTAAGATAATCCAACCCTGTGGCTGTGAGAAGATACCTCCATTTTCCTTAGTGGATGGATTGAATAACAGCATCAGCGCGCCATCAAATGCATGATTCACATAAGAAGGAGCCATCAAACGCACACCATAAGGTGTATTCAGTTCACGATGTACAGATTCTAATGCAAGTTCTGCCTGCTCTTTAGAAGCAAGACCGGAGATTACAGACCATGACTGTGGATTCAACCACATATTCGCTTCCGGATGATGTTTCGAGCCAATGATCTCGCCATCTTCCTTATAACCACGTACATAACGATCTTCCTCCCAGCAGTACTTCTGGATCGTATCGCCTAATTCTTTCTGTACTTTATCCAGATAAACAAGATATTCCGTATCATTCTTTCTCTTGGCAAACTCACGAATGACTGTCATTGCATAATATAACTGCATTGCTACAAAACTCGACTCACCCTTCTTGCCAAGACGAAGACAATCGTTCCAGTCTGCATGTAATCCGGCAGGCATTCCATGATCACCAAGCCGATTCATAGAGAAATCAATTGCACGTTTCAAATGCTCGTATACAGATGCTTCACCACCATTGGCAAACAGGATCACTTCATCCATAAAGTCCACATTACCGGTCTCTGCAATGTACTTATATACGGTTGGGAATAACCACAACGCATCATCTGCACGATAAGCAGGATGTCCGGTCTCTTTCACATAAGACGGATCATCCGGTGTATCCTCATGTCCTGCATTATGGGTAAATTTAACCAATGGCAGTCCACCACCATTGTCTACCTGTGCTGATAACATGAAGCGGATCTTCTCAACCGCCATCTCCGGATTCAAATGAATAATGCCCTGAATATCCTGAACTGTATCCCGGTATCCATAACCATTACGAAGTCCACAATATGTGAAAGACGCTGCTCTTGACCAGATAAATGTCATAAAGCACTGATATGCATTCCATGTATTGACCATATTATTGAAGCTGTCAGATGGTGTCTTTACCTGCAGGTGCGACAACTGTCCATGCCAATAAGTAATCAACTCATGTAACTCTGCCTCTGTTGCCTTCTCTACATCTGCATATCCGTTAAGAATCTTCTCAGCCTCTGCATCACTCTTCATACCTAATACGAATGTGAACACCTTACTCTCGCCAGGTGCCAATTCGATCTTTGTCTGCAATGCACCACATGCATTCGAGTTGTAATTGAGCGTATTATCACATGCACCATTTTCCACTGCCTGTGGATTGCTGTAATCATGATAACGACCGAGGAAGCTTTCTTTATCTCCATTATAAGATGCAACATCAGAACCTACCAATCCAAAGAAACGACACGTATTCTCATTGCCATCTACTGCACTCTTAATATTCTCATTAATGGTCTGAAGAATACGATTCCCCTTGAAATATGTCTTGGTAATAAATAACGTATACTGCAGATTCACCTGATCCTGCTCATAGTTACTGTCATTCGTAAATTCACAGTATCCAAATGCAGAAAGTTTACGAGGCTTATCTGACTCATTCGTTACCTTCACTCTCCACACTTCATGTGTCTTATTAAACGGTACATAATATAATACTTCCGAACGGATGCCGGCATAATGTGCTACCAGATTCGTATAGCCGGTTCCATGATGACATTCACTCTTATATTCTTCTAATGACTTTCCAACCGGCTGCCAGGATGCGGACCAATAATCCTTACTCTCTTCATCTCTTAAATAGATGTATCTTCCCGGTTGGTCAAATTGATTAAATATATAACGAATGATTCTTCCATGTGCACCACTCTTCTCAAAACTATACCC
>USBM01000239.1 GCA_900552885.1 uncultured Clostridium sp.
CCTTCTTACGCCAGAGCAGACTAAGGAGAATGAGAAGGCTGGATATGACGTGCAGCTTTTAAAAGATATCAATGTAGCGGGTAACATATCCTTTCCAAGTGATGATAGATATGTAAAAACCGGAACAGGGTATGAAGCATGTATATATGTATATCAGTTTCCAGAAAGCCTGAGCAGCCATTGGATGACAAAATTGTTTAATATTGATCATGCAATCACAAGTGTACATATTGCACCAAAGAATATGCGGGAAGTAAAGAAAAATATTAATAAGTCGCTAGGAGAGCAGGAATCCCGTATCAATATGGCAAGCCGGGCAACAGAGGTGCGGGATGCCAGAAAGGATTATGAAGAGAATCTCCGTTTGTATAATGAGATACAGTCGTTAGGAGAGATTATCTTAGCAACCGGAGTGCGGTTATACATATCAGCTTCGACGTATGAGGAATTGGATGCTCTGGTGGCAACAACGATTGCTGATTTGGATGCAGATAATTTTAAGGCGTGTGTGTATCTGAATGAACAGAAAGCAGATTGGCAGGCTGTATATAAACCATATTCAAAGCAACAGTTAGATCCGCTTACTGCAAGGAAAGGAAATCCGTTTAAATCCAAGACACTTGCGTTTGGTAATCCGTTTCACTTTTCATCACTAATGGATCCTTCAGGAGACTATTTTGGACTGACTTGTTCGACAAGCGGTCCGGTATTGTTTGATCCGTTCATTAAGACAAAGAGAAGAAATTATTACAATGCCGTCCTTTGGGGGGAGATGGGTTCCGGGAAATCCACTATTTTAAAGAAAATATTTAAGAGTATGGTAATCCGGGGAAATTACATCCGGGGCTTTGATGTGTCTGGTGAGTGGGTAGATCTGGTGAATGAATTTGGTGGCGCAATACTGGCCCTGGATGGGTCAGATGGACGAATTAATGATCTGGAAATCATCAGGACATCAGAGGATGAGATTACCAGTTATAAGCAACATATTGGTAAAATGTCTACTATTTACAGGTATCTAAAACCATCTGCAACGGATGATGAGATTTTCGAGTATGAAAATATATTGTCTAATCTGTATATTCAGAACGGTTTTCTTCAAGAGAATGGAATGCCGGCAAACGGACAATTAACAGGGTTACCGCATGAACAGTATCCGACCTACTCGGATCTATGCCAATATGTAACGAATGTGATTGAATCCACTACATATGATGGGCTGTCAGATGCAAAGGTACAGGAAGTGAAAGCTATGATCAATGAGTATGTTAAGATTAAGAGAACCGTGCAGAATTTGATCACAAACTATGGTGAATTGTTTGACGGCCCGACTACGATAGATAATGTGTTAGATTGTCAGATCCTATTTTATGACATCCGAGGACTTGGTAAGATGAAGGATTCAATCTTTGATGCCATGATGTTTAAGGCATTATCCTTGTGTTATGACAACTGTATTCAGATCGGATCTGTCATGAAGAACAAATGGGAACAATGGGAAAGCGGAGATCAGGAAAATGGTTTGCATCCATGGGATGTGACACGCTTCCTGATCTTAGTAGATGAGTTTCACCGGATTATTAATGCACACAAACTTATGGCGATAGAGCAGATTTTAACTTTTGAAAGAGAAGCAAGAAAGTTCTTCGGAGGAATCTGGTTTGCATCACAGTCTGTTAATGACAGTGTTCCGGATAATGCAGATAGTTATAGTGTGGAACAGCTTAAGAAAGTATTTGAATTATGTCAGTATAAGATTATTATGCAGCAGGACGCTTCCAATGTAGATAAGCTAAAGAAACTATTCCATTCAGATATTCCGGATGCAGAGATTGAAGAAGTTCCTAAATTCGAAACTGGCCAATGTATTTTGAATATTAAAGGAGATACAACCTTACTTATGAATGTATTTATCACGGAAGAAGAAAAGGCATTATTTAAGGGTGGTGCTTAATGGAAAAAAGTATACGATTAATAGGTGCATTTGCCAAACCGCTGATTGCGATATTATTTTGTTCAAATATGTTTTTGATTATTTCGATTATAATGATTGCTGCAACTCAGGCGAATAGTGATAGCAGCGGTAATGATGTGACAGGTTTTGATATAGAATTGTCGGGTGGATATCCGGAACAGGTAGAATCTTATCGGGATATTGTTATCCGGTTATGTGATGAGTATAATACGGTTCCTGACAAGTTGGATCTTTCGGCATATGTTAATGCTATGCTTGCCTTGATTCAGATTGAAAGCGGAGGTGTTGGAAATGATCCAATGCAGGCATCGGAGTGTGGTTACAATACGAAGTATCCCAGAGTTCCAAATGGTATTCAGGATGCAGAATATTCCCTGGCATGTGGTATTCAGTATGCAAGGGATGCTTTTATTCTATTTGGAGTACAGGGACCGGAGGATTTTGATCGTATTGCTGCGGCTGTGCAAGGGTATAATTTTGGAATTACCGGGTGGTACAAATGGATATCAGAAAAAGGTGGAAAGTATACAGTAGAATTAGCACAGCAGTATTCTAATGAATGTATGCCGGAAGGAGCAAAAGGAACACCCACTCATGCACAAAAGTTTCTAACTGCGTACCAGGGGGCTTTGACAAAGGCTCCGGGAAGTGCAGAGCTTGATAATATTATCTATTACAAGCAATGGGACGAAAAGTGGGCGGCATATCCGTATGGAAATGGCACGATACAGACATCGGGGTGTGGGATTACCTGCATGGCAATGGTTGTTGCTACACTTGCAGATCGTACGGTTACACCTCCAAGGATGGCGGATCTGTCTATGAAGAATGGCGGGTATATATCTGGCCAGGGATCGGCGATGCCGGTGGTAGTATCCGCGGCCGCAAAGGAATATAAATTGAAGTACAAGAGTATATCATTTGATGAAATTGAAAAATATTTAGGTAATGGGGCATTTGTTATATGGGGATGTCATACCGGATATTTTTCAAGCTCGGCAGCAGGACATGTAATGATTATAAGAGGAATGCAGGATGGTAAGATATTATTAGCAGATCCGAACAGGGAAGAGAATAACACAAAAGCATTTGAACCATCTTTTATACAACAGGAATCAAAAGGATATTACATTGCAGTATGGAAATGACAGGAGGACATTTAGATGACACAAAATGAAATGAAAAATAAGATTGCGCAGGCGATAAATACAGTGATATCCAAGTGGGAAGATGATCATGGGGAATTGGAAAATGGGGATGTGTTTGTTACAGAATTTGAGAATGGAGTGATGGTGATAGAAGCAGTGGATGATCTTTATAAGGTATCTGTAATAGATGGAAAACCATATAAGATAACAAGAACAATTCAATCATTGGAGGATTAAGATGGAATGGATAAAGAGATATAAGGGATTTTTCTTTCTGTCAATGATTGTGATATTATTTGTCGGTTATCTGATTTTGGATAATGGGATAGA
>USBM01000240.1 GCA_900552885.1 uncultured Clostridium sp.
ATGGTGTTTTGAATGTTTCTGAGGTATATTTAAATGATCTGAATTACAAAAATATTATGTTAACCTTTGAGGATGGAAAGATTACAAATTATACATGTGACAATTTTGAGACAGAGGAGGAGAATAAGGCATATATTAAAGAAAATGTTCTATTTAACCGTGAGACTCTGCCAATTGGTGAGTTTGCAATCGGGACGAATACGACAGCATATGTGATGGCAAATGCATATGATATTGTCTACAAATTGCCGATTCTGATCGTGGAGAAGATGGGACCGCATTTTGCGGTGGGGGATACCTGCTATAGTCACAGTGAGGAAGTCCGGTTATATAATCCGTATGGTAAGGAGATCGTTGCCAAGGATAATGAGTGTTCTCTGCTTCGGGACACGGATATGAATGCAGCATATTTTAACTGTCATACAGATATTACCATTCCTTATGATGAGATATTCAAGATCGTCAGTGTACATGAAGACGGCACAGAAGTAGCGATTATAGAGAATGGACGTTTTGTATTGCCCGGCTGTGATATGTTAAATGAACCATTTCAGGAAAAATAGAATCTTAATAGTAAATAAATCCCCTTTTATGCGATGTAGATTGTGTAGATGGGGATTTTTTATTTTATTGATAGTTTTTATATAAGACAAAAATTATGGGTCGGATTATTATAAGGATATAGAAAAGATATACTGCTCATGTACAATGAATTCAGAAAGGAGGAAATACATGGAATATCATATATTGTTAGTGGAGGACGATGCTCAGATCCGGGAGATCATAGGTGATTATTTTTCTGCAAAAAAAGATGAGAAATTCATATTGGATATGGCCAAAGATGGCGAGGAGGGAATGGACTACATATATGAGAGGGAGTATGATCTCGTATTGTTAGATATCATGTTGCCGGGAATGGATGGTTTTTCATTGTGCCGGATGATACGGAGAAACAGTATCTGTCCAATTATATTCCTGACTGCAAGAGGAAGAGAAGAGGATATATTGTATGGATATGATCTAGGGTGCGACGATTATATTGTAAAACCATTTTCTTTAGCAGAGCTGTATGCAAAGGTAAAGGCTATGATCAAGAGAGCGAAGGGTATGGTAGGAAGTTTGATGCTGACCTGTGGCAATATTACATTGAATCCGGCCAGCTTTGAGGTAAGGGTAGATGGAGAGAATGTGGAATTGCCACCGAAGGAATATATGATCTTGAAATATCTGATGGAACATAAGAATCTGGTCGTGGAACGGGATACACTATTGCTTCGGATCTGGGGATATGATTATGATGGAAATGAGAGAGTGGTGGATAATCATGTGAAGAAACTCAGAAAGGCATTAGGGCAGGCAGGCGGTCAGATTAGGACAGTAATTACAAAAGGCTATAAGATAGAGGAGTGAATAGAATGAAGAGAGGAAAACACAAGGTAATACAGCCACGTTTTTTTCGGATATGGTGCGAGAGAATGTTCATCCTGTCAGGTTGTGCTATCATACTTGGATTGTTAGGAACGGGAATTGCAGTTCATTTCTATCGGAATTATGTCGCAAAAGATTATGAGATGAAGTGCAATGCGATTGTTAATCGGATCGAGAACTGGCACAATGATATATATGCCATGGATAATTTGAGAGCCGGGCAAATGCAGGAGTTGTGGAGAACAGCGATACATTGGGTTATGGATATGCAGATGGGTGGCTCTCCGGAAGCTAATGGTGGATGTTCCATACAGTTGTATCGCGGTGACCGGCAGCAGGCATATGCACAGAAAGAAGAAGTAAGTTATATTGTATTAGGGCGAAACAACGGTGAAGAGAAAAGCCTCATTTATGAGTGCCCGAATGAAATATTAAAGCCTGTATTTACAGAGTATGATCAGTCATTAGATTTAAGTTCGGATCGTTTCGGAAAGAAAAAAGGACTTCAGGGATATCAGTCAGAAATCTATATAGAGGATATATATATTAAGGGTGGAACATATATTCCGGGTAAAGTAAAACTTAGTAAGTGGAATGAAAATGGAGAGGAAGATTATACGGTTGTAAAGGAATATGATTTTACACCAAAAGATACGTCGGGGTATGATTACATTAAGGTGGAAGAAGAAGGATATCATTTGTTAGGACCATTGCGTTTTAGTGGGGATGAACAGGATGCAGTGGCAGATCAATTACTGCGGAATTATACGGAACACGATATCTGGGCTGGTGAAAAGATTCGGATAGGGGAAGGATTGTGGGATGATGATATACAATTATCTGGTAAGATATTGGGCGGCACAGATTATATTATGACTCAATCAAGAAATATAGGTGGTGCAATACAAGCGAAGATTGTTATAGCAGCACATTATAGTTTGTTTTCGGATTATGGTAAATGGATTGTGCTGGTATATGGTTTGCTGTTGGTGGTTGTCGTGTTAAGTTCTCTGGTATCCGCATATTATACCTATATGGTGCGGAAGAGTCAGTATGATATGGATGTGTATCGGCGGGAAACGACAAATGCTATGGCGCATGATCTGAAAACACCGCTTACTGCAATATCCGGATATGCTGAGAATCTGGTGAATAAGGTTCATACAGAAAAGGCAGAGTATTATTGTAAGGCTATTTTAGAAAATGCACAATATATGAATGAGATGGTTGGTAATATATTAGAACTTGCAAGAGTCGAGACGGTACCACGTATTCTGGTGAAAGAGGAAGTATCGATGTATACGGTTACCAAAAAATGTATGGAAAAATACAGAGGACTATTAGATGAAGCCAGACTACAGATGCAGATTGAAGGGGAAGCAGTTATTAAGGCAGATGTAGAAGTTATGAAGCAGGCAATGGAAAATCTGCTTAGTAATGCGATCAAGTATGCAAAGGAAGAAACTGTAATACAAGTGCGGTTGACAGAGCATTCTATGTGTATATCTAATGTAATGGCAGCCGGATTAGATGTTTCTGTTGAGGAACTTGTGAAACCTTTTGTGAAAGGGGATAATAGCCGGAATGGGAAAAGGGGAAGCGGAATGGGACTTGCCATTGTGAAACATATCGTAGAGGAGAGTGGGTATCATTTATTATTACGGTGTGAAGAGGATCAGTTCATTGCTGAGATTCAATTTTCGTAATGTCTATTTGTATAAATGATGATTATTGGGGCATTTTTATCAGAATGGAATTGACGAAAAGACAAATTTGTGATAGGCTAGAACAAATATTAGGGAGTAGTTCACATTCCATAGGAGTGTTATGCATAACGTCATCACGCTGAATAAGCCGGGATGCATACTGAGATAAGAACGAGAC
>USBM01000241.1 GCA_900552885.1 uncultured Clostridium sp.
GAATACTTTAAAAAGTATAAAGAGATATAAAAGATTTCTATATCAATAAAGAAACAAAGATACTTAACATAGGAGGGCAATTATGGAACCAGTGAAACGTTTGAAAAGAGAATTACGCGCAAAGGGTACGGTTATCAATCTATATAAAGACACCGTAGAAGTGAATGGCAATATTGCCGAATGGGATTATATCCATCATGATGGTGCGGCGGCAGTTGTCGCTGTGGATGCCGATGGAAAATTTCTGATGGTACGTCAGTACCGGAATGCATTAGATCGTTTTACATTAGAAATTCCGGCCGGTAAGCTGGATGATCCAAAGGAGCCGACCTTGGAGTGTGCAAAGCGGGAATTAGAAGAAGAGACCGGATACCGGGCAGGCAAGATGGAATATCTTCTCACAGTGAACACAACCGTTGCTTTCTGTAATGAGAAGATAGACCTTTACCTTGCAACTGACCTTACAAAGACTGAACAGCATTTAGACCCGGATGAGGAGATCAATGTGGAGAGATGGAACATCGAAGACCTCAAGCAGATGATCTATGAAGGGAAAATGACCGATTCTAAGACCATTGCGGGCATCCTTACTTATGATGCCAAATATAACAGAGCATAAGAAATGCTGTTGGCAGTTTCGGTAATGCCGATCATACTATATTGTTGAAATGCCAGGTAGCTGTTTTAGTGAGTGACAGCTTTCGTAATATAGTGAGCGATCGTCTTTGACTTTATAGAGCAAAGCTCTAATGCAACAAAAGAAAATCCACAAAGTGTAACAGAAAAAGCAATAATCATACCTAACATAACACACACATCCTTTCTGTACAATGAAGCAGACTAAAATCCTGTCCGGTTCATTGTAGTGACAAAAACAAAAGGCGCCTATCGTTCGATAAGCACCTTTGCCTCAATTACTTAAGTTATGTATTTATTGTAGAGAGTCCGGGTGTGAAAAACAAGACTTATTTTTCACAAAATTAGTCGGAATAAGAATTTATATTTTGGAAAAATGCACAGAAATAAGTGCATATACATAGAAAGAAGGCAGTAACATGAAGATAGCAGCATATAATTACAGGGATTTTGATGAAGCACAATTCTTTGAGAAGTTTGCAAAAGAATTTCAGGTAGAGATTATACCGATCCGGGAGGCTCCATCTGTTGATAATGCAGCCCTTGCCAATGGTTGTGAGGGAGTCAGTGTTATTACGACACCAATCACGGATGAGATCATCCGGGCATGGAAAGAAGCAGGAGTCCATCACATTTCAACCAGAACGATCGGTTATGATCATGTGGATCTGGATGCTGCTAAGAAATATGGTATGGCAGTCAGCAATGTCACCTATTCTACCGGAAGTGTGGCGGATTATACGGTTATGTTAATTTTGATGGCACTTCGCCGGATGAAGTCGATCATCAAACGCGCAGAGGGGATGGATTATTCCCTGATCGGTAATATTGGCAGGGAGATTGGAAGCCTTACGGTCGGTGTGGTTGGTACGGGTAAGATCGGTACGCATGTGATGCGGAATTTGTCTGGATTTGGATGTAAGATATTAGCATATGATCCATATGAGAATAATGAGGCGAAGCTTTACGGAACCTATTGTCCGTTGGAGGAATTGTTTGCAAACAGTGATGTGATCACATTTCATACGCCTGCCACAAAGAGCAGTTATCATATGGTAAATGCAGATACGATCAAAGACATGAAGGACGGTGTAGTGCTTGTGAATACTGCAAGAGGCAGTATTATTGATACATCGGCATTGATTGATGCGTTAGAAAGCGGTAAAGTCGGAGCTGCAGCATTAGATGTGATCGAGAAGGAATTGGGAATCTTTTATGGTGATTACAAGTATCAGGTGATCGGACACCGGGAGATGTCAATTCTGAAAGATCTGCCAAATGTGTTGATGCTGCCACATATGGCATTCTATACAGAAAATGCAGTCTCTGATATGGTGGAGCATTCGATTGCACATATTGTAACAGGAGATGGCAATGTGCTTGCAGCGTCTGACAATAAATGATGAAATTCGGTATCATAGGTTGCGAATTATTTGGGGATATGGGATAATAGATGGATTGTGAACAGGGATAAGATTCTATTCGTAACAAGTAATATCTTTGTTGGTTTTAGGGAGAAAAGAATTAGAAAATAGGAGATGAGGTAACAGATATGAATTTTGTAGAGTGGCTTAAGGTAGCTTTGTTAGGAATTGTGGAGGGAATCACAGAGTGGCTTCCGATCAGCAGTACGGGACATTTGATCCTGGTGGATGAATTTGTGAAACTGAACCAAAGCGAAGAATTTATGAAAATGTTCAATGTGGTGATCCAGTTAGGTGCGATCTTAGCGGTTGTAGTATTGTATTGGAGCAAGCTGTGGCCATTTCATACAAAGAAGAATGCACCGAAAAGAAGCTGGTTTGCCAATCAGGCAGATCATGGTTTTATGAAGGGAGTTCAGACATTTTGTAATAATTATTGTTACATGGATAAGATTGTATTGTGGCTGAAGATCGTGCTGGCATGTATTCCGGCTATGGTGGTCGGTATTCCGTTCGATGACTGGATGGAGAAACATTTCCATAATGCAACGGTTGTAGCACTTGCCCTGATCGTATATGGTGTGATCTTTATTGTGATTGAGAATTATAACAAGAGACGGACGCCACGTATCGTGACGCTTTCGGATCTGAGTTTCAAGGATGCATTCTTAATCGGTGTTTTTCAGGTATTATCCCTGATTCCGGGAACATCCCGTTCGGGATCTACGATCATCGGTGGTATTCTGATCGGAGCCTCTAGAGAGTTGGCGGCAGAATTCACATTCTTTCTTGCCATTCCGGTTATGTTCGGAGCAAGCCTGATCAAATTATTGAAGTTCGGACTTGCATTTACAAGTGTGGAATTGGCGGTACTGATCGTTGGAATGGTGGTTGCGTTTGGAGTATCTATTCTTGCGATCAAGTTCTTGATGGGTTATATCAAGAAGCATGATTTCAAGGTCTTTGGCTGGTATCGAATCGTGTTGGGACTTCTTGTACTTCTCTACTTTTACGTAATACGATAATCCTTGCACAGCGTAAGTGAAGACGGACGTACGAAATGTTATAGGTTTTCAATCAGTTGTCGGGATATAACAATATCAACGCAGGAACGCTCGCGCTACGACTCGTACGCAGCTGTACGTAAGACTCACGCTATCTAATAACGGCGCATAG
>USBM01000242.1 GCA_900552885.1 uncultured Clostridium sp.
CCACGCCTCTCCACGAAGACGAATACGATGATCCTTCCTCGGTCAAGGTCGTCGTGAACCAGAAGGGCGAAGCACTCGGTGGCTGATGATAAAAAGCTTGTATGCATGGAAGCAATAAAAACAGCATATTGTGCAGGATTTGAACGAATACTTGATATTGTTAAGAGTGGCGCAATAGGAAAAGTGAGAGATGTTGAAGCTGCATTTTCTAAGATAAGTGTGGCAGCAGGAAGAGAAATGTGGGGAGCATCAGGAGGAAGTTTTACTGAGCTTGCAAGTTATTGTCTTCTCCCGGTTATGAAGCTGCTTGGCACAGAGGTAAAAGATGTTCATACATATTCGGTAGAAAGTCCGCTTGGAACAGATTCGTACACTAAGATGATGATGACTTATGATGATGGGGTTGCTACGATAAAGACCGGTCTTGGAGTTAAGACGGAAGGCGAACTTATTGTGGCTGGGGATGATGGTTATATAAGAGTTCCATCACCATGGTGGCTTACCAAGAGAATAGAAGTTCATCATGAGAATCCTAATCAGGTTGAAGTGTATGAGGAAGAATTCGCTGGTGGTGGATTGCGATATGAAATAGAAGCATTTGTAAAATGTATTAACAATCCGGGAACTGTAAAGAAGATAACTGATGAAGAAAGTATATGGCTTTCTGGCATGATGGAGCAATTTCTTGCAAACCGCGGAGAGGTTAAGCAGACTGTGGATACAGAAGCCTTAAAGAGAGTTGGTATATGGGCGCACAGAGGATGCAGCATGATGAATCCGGAGAATACACTTCTTGCGTTTAAAAAAGCGGCGGAATTAGAAGGCATTACCGGAATTGAATTTGATGTGCAGCTTACAAAAGATGATGAAATGGTAGTGATACATGATGAAACCATTGACAGGGTAAGCGGTGAGAGCGGATTTGTAAAAGATTTCACTTTGAAAGAATTAAAGGCGCTTGATGTATCAAAGCATATGAAAGAATGCTTGCACTCTTCCAATGCAATTAGTAAAATATCCGGAGCAACGGAATTAATCTCATTGACAATATGATCTAAAGATTCTTCCTGTTCGGTCAAAAACATGCCACTAAACGTAAGATATGGCCTTCTTTCATGAATATTCTCCTGCACAGAAAGGAAACGCTCCTCATTCTCTGCCACAAGTAATATCTCATTCCCGACTGCCGCCGCATGATCCAATATCTGATCAAAATAACTCTCAAAAAAGAACGGATCCCTCTTATGTCCCAACACTTCATTCACGCTGTTATTCACACTTGTATTGCCGGGAAGCACTAGATCTGCTTCTTCTACCACATATTTCCATTCCTCATTTTCCTGCAAAAGCAGTAAAGTCTCGCTATTCACGAAATAAATCACTTTACTGCTTTCTTCATTCAAACACTGTATGGTAACATCACCGGCCACATTTGTATAATCGATATCTATTGCGATATCCAATAGTTGGATTCTATTCTTCATACTCTACCTCATTATTGAACTGTTGTATCACTATTCCCCACAACAATAATAATATCCGCATCCCCTAATGCGATATTTCCCTTTGTTACTGAGCAGGAACTTGCATTCGGTGAGCCCACCTGCACTACAGCATCTGCAAAATATGCAACCAGATCCTGTCCCATTCCTTCTTCTTTGACATAAATGATCGTCTGTGCCTCTGCACCTGCACTATAGTTACCTGCTGCCACATTAGAAAATCCGGCACCTGACAACTTGGTCTGCCACTTTCCTGCAAGACCTGTTGTACTTGTACTGTTCAACACAACAATCTTCTTATCATTCGATGGAACCTGTTCCGTTGTTGCTTCTTCTGTTGTTGCTTCTTCCGTCGTTGTATCTTCCGTCGATGCATCTTCCTTGGTGTCTCCGGCATTCTCTTTATCTAACATTGCCTGTAATTCTTCATCACTATAAGTAGAGCCTTCTTCCGTTGTTGGCTGCTGCGCCAATAATTTCTTATCTGAACGTACCTTTATAATGAAAAATACAGAAAATCCTAAGATCACGATAGCCATAAGAACTACCATTGAACGTAAAAACGCCTCGCCAAATACCTTTAAAATGGTCTTTTTATCCATTGTACTGCCTCCTTAGACTTGTTCATAATCTTTATAAGTATAACAGAGTTACATTCCTTTTTCAACTGCTTTATGCTATAATATATATGGGTATAACTTACAGTTATGCTTAATAATCTGCCTTTACCGGCAAGTCCCGATTATCTCTATATAGAAAGGATATCCTATGAAACGTACAGCTATTATAACCGGTGCTTCCCGCGGAATCGGGAAAGCCTGTGCTTTGGAATTAGCACACCACTTCGATTGCATTGTCATTAATTCCTGCCACCATACTGTGGATCTAGAACAAACGAAACAGGAGATCGAAGCACTCAACTGTCAATGCTTTGCATTTGCCGGTGATGTTAGTGATTATACATTTACATCCTCTATGATGAGACGGATATTAGAACAATGTCCTGATGTCGAACTTCTCGTAAATAATGCCGGTATATCTTATATCGGACTATTAACAGACATGAGTCCCTCCGATTGGAACCGGATCATACAGACGAATCTATCTTCTCTGTTCAATTGCAGCCAGCCCCTTATCCCGGATATGGTACGCCGACAGTCCGGGCATATTATCAATATCTCTTCTATGTGGGGTATCAGTGGCGCTTCATGTGAAGTTGCCTACAGTGCCGCCAAAGGCGGTGTCAATGCATTCACGCATGCTCTCGGCAAAGAATTAGCACCTAGCCATGTACGAGTCAACGCCATTGCGTGTGGTGCTATCGATACACAGATGAATGCCTGTTTTGATGAAGCAGAACTACAGGCTTTGTGTGACGAGATTCCTTCCTGTCGGTTAGGAAAACCGGAAGAGATTGCCAGACTCGTCTATCAACTATATGAAAGTCCATTATACCTAACCGGTGAAGTCATAAAAATAGACGGTGGATATCTATAATCCACCGTCTATATTCTATATTCTCTATATAACTCTGAATTACTGCTGATTTGCATAACGGGTTACACTCTCGTCTGTCGCTTCACCCGGATAAGTCTCTGTCTCCAACACACGTCCAACAGCAACATACTTGCGGTACTTATAATCAGACACTACAATTCCCGTTGTCTCTGTAGATGCGTGAACAACTTTGCCATTACCTATGTACAATGCAACATGGGAAC